>CAZRTM010000064.1:0-23172 GCA_964602995.1 uncultured Ardenticatenaceae bacterium | reverse complement strand
GAGGAAGAGGAGTTCAACTTGCCAGATTTGTTCGATGAAGCGCCCGGCCCTTCAGTGGCGCAGACAGAGGACAGAGGCGTGGAAATGAATGAAGAAGCAACGAAACCCCAGGTCGATGTTGATATCGAAGAGTTGGCCCAGCGCGTCTATAGCACGCTGCGCCGCCGGTTGGCCATCGATTGGGAACGCGAACGAGGACGCCGCTAGGAGTTAGTCACTTATGCCCACCGCCGAAAACAAGACACGCAGTGGCCTGACGGCTGCCGTCATCTATGACATTGAGAAACCGGCGACGACCAAAGTCCACTGTATGTTCAATCCCTACGAATACACCATCCAGAAGAGCAACAAATTCGACCCCGTCATGGGTGCGGGCGGCAAAGCGCCAACCATGAAATTCACCGGCTCCGAGGTCCAGACATTAGGCATCAACCTCATCTTCGACACCTACGAAACCGGCGAAAATCTACTCGAAACGATGGACCGGCTCTGGTCCTTCATGGAGCCTAAAGGCGATAACACACCCGACCCGCCTGAAGTAGCCTTCAAGTGGGGCAGCCTCTACTTCGTCGCTGTCATCACCAAAATGTCGCAGCACTTCACCCTCTTCGACAAGGATGGCATTCCGGTGCGGGCCAAAGTGCACATCGATTTCCAGCAGAGCCGCGACCCCCGCGACTACCCGCGACAAAACCCGACCTCTGGCGGCGGGCCATTCCAACGCATTCGCACCGTCATTGCCGGCGACCGCCTGGACCTCATTGCCAACGAAGAGTATGGCGACAGCCAGAAATGGCGCCTGATTGCCGACTACAACAACATCGATAACCCACTGGCGCTGCGCAGCGGTCAACAACTGATCATTCCTGACGAGGATTAAGAAATCTATGCCACAGCCCAGGCTATTAACCAACGACATCCACATCAGAACCGACGGCGTGCTACTGCCGGTCAATATCCTCGCTCTGCTCATGAGCGCCGTCGTCGACCAGCATACGCACCTCCCGGCCATGTTCTCGCTGGAATTCAAAGACCCCGACCTGGAGCTGGTGGACAACACCATCTTTAACCTGGGCACGCCAGTCACCATCTCCGTTGGCGACGACTTTGGCCAACAGACCACCCTCATTAAGGGTGAAATCACAGCACTGGAGCCTGTCTTTGACCAGGCTGAAGCGCCACGGCTCATCGTCTCCGGTTACGACAAATCACACCGCCTCTACCGCAACACAAGGACACGCGCCTACTTGAACATGAAAGACAGCAATATTGCTGAGCAAATTGCACGTGAGAATGGTCTCGCTTCTTCTGTGGAAGAGACCAACCTCGTTTACGAGCACATCATCCAGGACAACCAGAGCGATCTGGCCTTCCTGATGCAACGCGCCTGGCGTATAGGCTTTGAATGTTATTTGGAAGACGACAAGCTCCATTTTCGCAAGCCGTCACAATCCAACAGCGGTCTGACGTTGAAGCGCGACCAGGACTTACTCTATTTCCGCCCGCGCCTGACGGTGGCCGAGCAGGTAAACCAGGTGCTGGTACAGGGCTGGGCAGCGGATGAGCAGAAGCCCATCGTCGGTCTGGCATCTAAGGGCAATCTTTATCCCGAAAACGGCATGGGAAGTGGCGCCATTCAAGCGCAAAAAGCCGGCGGTGCTGGCAAAATGGTCATCGTCGACCAGCCGGTGGTCAACCAGACTGAAGCCAATCTGCTGGCCCAGGCGCGGCTGGACGAAATATCCGGCGCCTTTATCGAGGCCGAAGGCGTTGCCCTCATCCAGCCCAGCCTGCGCGCCGGCAAGACCGTGAAGCTGGAAGGGTTGGGCGAGCGCTTCTCTGGCACCTACATGGTCACCAGTGCGCGGCATGTTTACAACAACCGCTTTCTGAAGACCACATTCACCGTGCGTGGCACGCGCACCGGCACCCTGACCGAACAGTCATTGCGCCAGGAACCATTATCACGTTGGCCCGGCGTTGTCACCGCTGTTGTCACCAACATCACCGACCCCAAGAACCAGGGGCGCGTTAAAGTCAAATTCCCCTGGATGGACGATGCAACTGAAAGCAGTTGGGCGCGCGTGGTCAGCGTGGGCGCCGGGCCTGAAGCAGGCCTCGCCTGTATACCTCAGGTCAACGATGAAGTGCTGGTGGCCTTCGAGCATGGCGACTTTAACAACCCCTTTGTGTTGGGTGGGCTGTGGAGCGCGAAGCATAAGCCTCCCCGCCCCACTATGGACGCCCAAAATACCGAACGGGCGTCAGTGCGTACCTGGCGCTCGCTCAAAGGTCATTTCATCGCTATGCACGAGACCAGTAAGGAAAAGAAGATCGAAATTACCACAGCGGCCGGCCATAAGATCCTGCTCGACGACAACAACAACCTGATAGAGCTGAAGAGCGCCGGTGGTTACAAAGTAGCCCTGAATGAAAAGGGCCAGAAGATAGAGGTTATCCACCCGGTCGGGCAGAAAGTGACACTCGAGAGCAGCAAGATAGCAGTAGAGGGCAACGCTGTGGTCGAGGTCAAGAGTGCGGGCAAGCTCAGCCTGGAAGCCAGCGGCATGATAGACATCAAAGCAGGCGGCCCTGTCAACATCAAGGGCGCTGTCGTTAACATTAATTAGAAGCGGAGGATACCAATGCCACAACTAGTCGTTATGGGCGCCGTGTTAAGGTGCAGTTTCGGAACCACACCTTCGTCCCTGATGGCAACGCCAGAAAACAAAGTGCTTGCCTCAAAGCTTCCGGTTGCCACCATCATGGACTCTATACCGGGCAAAAACATACTGCCCTTTGGCATGTGCACTACGGTAAGTAACCCCCAGGTGGCTTCGGCTACCGCTTCGGCCAGCGGCGTGCTGACGCCGCAGCCCTGCATGCCAGTCATATCAGGGCCCTGGGCGCCCCCTTCGCCCACAACTCTGATTGGCGGCAAGCCAGCCCTTAACAAGAATTGCAAGGCATTGTGCGCCTGGGGCGGCGTGATCACGGTAGCCAGTCCCGGCCAGACAACCGTCAATAGCAAATGAGAGATAGAGAGCGATGAGCCAGGACCATAACACGGCAAGCAGCAAGATTATTGGCTCCGGCTGGGTCTTTCCACCGCGCATCGGTCCTCAGGGTGGCCTGTTGCTGACCACAGAGCGCAACGAAATCGAGCAGTCGATGCGCATTATCCTGATGACCGCCCCCGGGCAACGTGTCATGCGCCCTGAGTTTGGCTGCCGCATTCACGAGCTGATTTTCGCGCCTAACAACGCGCAAACCGCAGCCGAAGCGTGCCGCTTTGTGGAAGAAGCGCTGGGTATGTGGGAACCGCGCATTGAGGTCATGGAAGTGACAGCGCGCAACGACGACAACCGCAACGGCCGCATGTTCATCGACATCCAATACCGTGTGAAAGCCACCAACGACGAACGCAGCCTGGTCTATCCCTTCTATCTCATTCCTGAGGAACAGGACACGTCTAACTTCTAACGGAGACGACGACTATGCCACTGACCGCACCCAGACTCGACGACCGCCATTTCCAGGACATCGTCGACGAAGCAAAAAAGCGAATTCCTTACTACATAAAAGAGTGGACTGACCACAACGTCAGCGACCCCGGCGTGACGATGATTGAGCTGTTCGCCTGGATGACGGACATCATCCTCTACCGCCTCAACCGTGTGCCTGACCGCCATTACATCAAATTTATGGAGATGCTGGGCATCAACCTTAAAGAGCCGGTTCCGGCGCGCGCCTTCGTCACCTTCTGGCTCTCCGCGCCACAAGAGACCGCCGTCTCCATTCCTGCCGGCACCGAGGTCGCCAGCACACAGACGGAAACCGAACCTTCCATCATCTTCACCACCGATGAAGAGTTCATTGTAAGCCCACCGCGCCTGACCGCCCTCTTTTCGCACCGCTATGAGAGCAACGAGGAGGAGCGGGAGTATGTGGCCATCGAAGCGCGGCGGCTGGAACGGGGGCTGGAAAACGTTCCCGTCTTCTCTGACCGGCCGCAGGAGGGAGACGCCTTTTACTTCGGCTTCTCCAACGACCTCAGCAACCACATTGTGGGCTTCGAAGTGGAATGCGACCCGTCCGGCGGCGCGGGCATCGACCCATCACTGCCCCCCTATCTCTGGGAAGCGTCCTCCGGCTCGCTCGACGAGCCGTGGATTCCGTGCGAAATGGACCACGGCGAAGACAGCACACGCGGCCTCAACGTCTCTGGCCGCATGCGCATTCACGTGCCACATATGGGCAAGCACAAAATCGAAGACCAGAACCTCTACTGGCTGCGCCTGCGGCTGCGCTATGAAAGCGAGCTCGAGAGCGGCATGCGCCCCTATCGCAACACACCGCGCCTGCACGAGGTGACGGCTGCCAGTTGGGGCGGCAGCACCTATGCTTCTCACGCCCAGGCAGTGGAAAAAGAGATTTTGGGCGAAAGCGACGGCTCGCCGGGCCAGACCTTTGTATTGCAGGCCACCCCGGTGTTGCGCCGCGAACCGGGCGAGCACCTGCTAGTCCACGAGAACGGCCAGCCCATCGTCTGGCACGAAGTCCCCGATTTTGCCAACTCGGGGCCTGAGGATCGCCACTACACGCTGGATAGCAACAGCGGCGAGATCCGCTTTGGCCCCGCCGTGCGCCAGCCCGACGGCGCCATGCGGCGCTATGGGCGCATCCCGCCCCGCGGCGCGCGCCTCACCTTCCGCCGCTACCGCTCCGGCGGCGGCCTGGACGGTAATGTGCAGGCCGGCGTGCTGAACACTCTCAAGACCAGCATTCCCTACATTGACCGTGTCTACAATCGCCAGCCCGCCAGCAACGGCCTGGACGCGGAAACGGTGGAAGCCGCCGCCATGCGCGTGCCGGCTCTGCTCCGCTCCCGCGACCGTGCCGTGACGGAGGCCGACTTCGAGTTCCTGACGCGCCAGGCGCTGCGCGACACCGGTTGGGACAAGCACCGTGTTAAATGTTTGCAGCCGCGCCCCTCCCGCGAAAGCCGCGTCATTCCGGGCCAGATTTATGTGCTGATTATCCCGCATATTGCCGACGCCGAGCGGCTGCTGCGCCCGCGCCAGGAAGATCTGGAGCTGAAACGGGACGAAACCTACGACCGGCTGGTGGCCTTTCTCAACGAGCGGCGACTGCTCACCTCACGCCTGGACATTCGCGAACCGGTTTACCACTGGGTGTCCGTGCGCGTTTCCGTGCGCGCCGCCGCCGACAGCAACCATGCACGCGTCGAAGATGCCGTTCTGCAGCGCCTCTACCACTTCATCAACCCCCTCATTGGCGGACCCGATGGCGAAGGCTGGGCCTTCGGGCGCAGCCTGGTCATCTCCGATGTCTACCAGTGCCTGCAAAACATCCCCGGCGTGGAATTCCTCTCCAAAGTGGAAATCTTCGTGACTGCCGCTGGCGACGGACCACGCGGGGAAGCGACGGAAACCGTCGATGTTGTGGGGCACGGTACGGTGGCCTCTGGCATTCACGAGGTGGTGTTCACATAACAATGGCTACGATGGCAGCGAACGATATGCACCGGCTAAAAATCAGCGGCCCCCAAATGTCCACAACGTTCGTCGTCCCTCAGGGCACGACGACGATTGGGCGGCACGCGGATAACGACCTCAACTTCATCCATCCCCTGGTCTCGCGCCGCCATGCACGGCTGGAGTGCAAGGGGCCTGAATGTTACATCGTGGACGCCGGCAGCACGCACGGCACGATGGTCAACAGGCAGAAGCTGGCGCCCGAAAGCCCACACCTGCTGCAGCCCAGCGACGTAATCGAAATCGGCGCCTTCTGGATGCTCTACGAGCGCACGGAGCTGGTGGGCGAGCCGGCGCCCAGGGCGTCATCTCCCGAACAGAGCACACAGCAAGGGGACGGCGAGCAAGCGCCAGCGCCATCGTCCTCTGAACTGGAAGGGAAAGCCGTCGCAGACCCCGGTTGGGATGCCTGGGAAGGATGGGACGCCGACCTCGACCGCCAGGAAGCGCCGGCCATAGAAGAGCCGCCCGACGATTGGGAGAAGACGGCTCGTCTGCCAACGGCGATGATGGCCGCCGCGCCGCCACCGCCGCGCATTCCTGGCCAGGGTCCATCGGCCAACGGCTCTGGCGACCACCCCGAAGGTTATTATTCGCCGCCTCCGGGCCTCAGCCTCAGCCACACCAGCTATATCAAATACCTGCCCGACATCTACTGGGGCAACGGCAACGATTTCATCATCCGCTTCCTGGCGCTCCTGGAGTCGATTCTGGAGCCTATCAAGTGGAACGTCGATAACTTCGACCTCTATCTCGATCCGCGCACAGCGCCCACTGAGTTCTTGTCGTGGCTGGCCAGCTGGTTTGACATCACCTTCGACGAATCGTGGGCCGAAGGAAGCCGCCGCACCCTGCTGGCCGAAGCGCACAACATTTACCGGTTGCGCGGCACTGTCTGGGCGCTGAGCCGTCTGCTCGAAATTTACACCGGCTTCAAGCCAGAAATCGACGACCAGAGCCGCAGCCTGGACCCATTTACTTTCCTGGTGCGCATTCCCCTGCCCGAACGGCAGGTCAACCGCTCCATCATCGAACGATTGATTGACGCCAACAAACCGGCGCATACCAGCTATCAGCTCCTCTTCCAGGAATGAGTCTCTTACCAGAAGTGAGCCAGGAGCAGTAGGCAGAAAAACGTGCGGAACCTGATCGGACAACGTCTCTCCCATTATCACCTGCGTGCCTTACTCTCGGCGGGCGGCACGTCGGGATATCCGGCCCTTGGAGCCGTCTATCAGGCGCTGGATCTGGAGCAGCAGACGCTGGTTACCGTACGCGTCCTCCCGCAGGAGCTTACCGATCAGGCTGACTTCCGCCAGCACGTTATCCACGAGACGCAACGGTTGCCGCACCTGGAGCATCCCTCCATCCTGGATATCCGCGAAGTAGGTCTGGACACCGAGCAGAACGCCCTGTTCCTCGTTTCAGATTATGTTCCCGGCCGCACCCTGGAACGTTATCTGCACGACATGACCTGGCAGGAGGGCGAACAGTGGCTGCCCATCCGCACAGCGCTGCTCATCGCCGCCCAGGTAGCCGACCTGCTAGAGTATGCCCACCGCGAAGGCGCCCTACACCGCGCCGTGCAGCCGGAAGCAATTTTGCTCCGGCACGACGAAGAGTCAGGCGCAGGTGGCGACCTGCTGGCCGGTAAAGCCCTGGCCAGCCGTGTCATTTTGGCTGACTTTGGCATTGCCGCCATCTGGGAGCTGGAACACGGCATCCTGCCCCACGTGCTACCTTACGCCTCGCCAGAACAGTGCCGGGGCGTCGAGCTAGACGGGCGCAGCGACCTCTACTCGCTGGGCGTCGTGCTCTACCGGCTTATCACCGGCCGGCTGCCATACGCCTTTACCTCGCGTGGGGAGGCTATAGAAGCCCATAGGCGGTACAGCGCCCCGGCCGCCAGCGAGCTGCGCCCTGGCCTGCCCGCCGTCATTGACCAGTTGCTACAGAAAGCCATTGCACTGCAACCGGCGGCCCGCTTCCAAACAGGCGCAGAGATGGCGCACGCGCTGCGTGAAGCTGCCGCGGCCGCCCCGGCTATTCCCGGCGAGCATTCAGAGGACGTTGACGGCGCCAGCGCCGACACGCAGATCATCCACGGTGGCGTGTCCATACAGTGGGCGCCGCGCGAAGACCAGGTGACCATCACCCAGGACATGCCGCATACGCTGAACCGCCGCATCATTACTGTGGGGCGCAGTAAAAACAACGACATTGTCCTCGAAGCGCCGGGCGTCACCCGGCGTCACGCGCAATTGGAGCGCACCTCTGAAGGGTGGCAGGTGCGCGACCTGGGCAGCAAGAACGGCACTTACCTGGATGGCGCGCCGCTGCTACCGGATATCCCTGTGCCCTGGCGTCGCCACCAGACACTGCGCATCGGCCCCTATTTCCTGCAGCTCAAGCTGGGCCAGGGTTACGCCTACGAAGCACAGGCGCTGCAGATACAGTTGACCCCCGACGAGCTGGATATTTCGCCGGGCCAGAGCCAGCGCATCCATGCCAGCATCGTCAACCACAGCGAGCAGCCACAGACAGTGGCCCTGGGCGTTGAACGCCTGCCGCGAGAGTGGGTCACCCTCCCGGCCGAACCGCTGACGGTCGCTCCCGGCCAGATAATGAACGTGCCCCTCACCGTACAACTGCCGCCCAACGGCGCCGTGCCGCCCGGTAAGCTGCACTATCTGCTCAATGCCCAACCCCTGGGCGACGCCTTGCGCGAGAGTGCAGAGCCGCAGCGCCTGACAGTGACCGGAACGCTGCACGTCGAACCGCTGCCAGACACCTTTTCGCTCTCCTACCACCCGGCACAGGTCATGGGCCGCGAGGCGCAGCGCCTGACCATTCAAAACGAAGGCGCAAACGCCCAGACCCTTACCGTGCGCAGTTCTGGCAGCGAAGACGTGCTGCAATTTTCGCGCTGGCGTCTGGTTGAGCAGAGTACGGCGGCCGCTGGCTCTGGCAGTTCAGGAAGCCGCAGACCGGGGCGCGGCAAATCACCGTTGGCCAGGGTTACAAGCCTGCCGGCGATCCGGCGCGTGACCAACATGCCACGTATGGCGGTACAGCGCGTGACGCGTGCCCCAGCCAATGCCCTGAACCGCATCACGCCCGGCCTGGCCAATCTGTTCAATCTCGGTGGTCTGCAGCAACAGGCGGTGCAGGCAGCCCCTTCCCTGCCGCGTGGTCGCTCTGCGCCTGGCTCCACGCCCCGGCCGCAAACAGTGACAGAGAAATTTGAAAAGGTAGCCTACGCCGGCCCTCTGCACACCGAGCTGACGGTCGAACCAGGCGCGCGGGCCGAGCTGTTTGTGGCCGCGGAAGCGCTGCGGCGGCCGCTAACGGGGCGCGAAGCCCAGACCCATTCCTATGAAATTGCAGTAGAAAACAGGAGCGGTGTGCGAAAAGCAGTGAGCGGCGAGCTTGAAGTGCGCCCCCGCCTGCGCACCAGTTGGCCAGCTCCGGTTCTGGTGCTGCTCCTGATGCTGATCTGCCTCGCCGGCTCCGTACTCACGCTCACCGTGGCCGAAGGGCCGCGCTTCACGCGCGTGCTGGCCGCTGTCCTCACCTCCCCCTGGGACATCGATGGCGACGGGCTTTCCAATCTGGCCGAGGTTTACCTCTACAAAACCGATCCTAACCTGGCCGACAGCGACGGCGATGGCATAAATGACAGCGATGAAATCAGAGCTGGCACCGACCCTTTGCACGCCGACACCGATGGCGACGGGCTGCTGGATGGGAAAGAGCTGGCTTTAGGCACCGACCCCCTGCGCGCCGACACCGATGGCGATGGGTTGCCGGATGGGCTGGAGGTCAACGTTCTCCACACTGACCCCTTGACCCCGAACACAGAACGGACCTGGACTGTGCCCACCCCCACTCCCGCGCCCACGGCAAGGCCAACAACTGAGCCAGAGAGCACAACCGAACCAGAAGGCCCGGCCGAGACCACCACTTCTCCTGAGCCTACTGCCACGCCAGAACTGTGGCGTCTGGAGCTGCAAACCGGCAAAGCTGAGGCGGTTTATGACGGTTATGTAGGACAGGAAGAAGGCAACCGTGGCATAGCCGTCAGCGACGGCCCCGACCTCTGGCTGGGGGACGGCGCCAACAGCGACCGCCAGTTCAAAGCCATACTCGCCTTCGACACGTCAGCTCTGCCGGAAAACGCCATCGTGGAGAGCGTAGAATTGCGGCTGCGGCGCAGCGGTGAGGTCGGCGATCCTTATACGCTGGGCCATGTACACGTTGATGTGGCCCCGGCCTCCGGCTTTAGTGGCAGCCTGCTGCTGGAGGCGAGCGATTTCGCCGCCCCTGCCACCGTCCTGAACAGCGCCGTGCTAAGCCAGACCAGCGAAGATGGCGATTGGGCACAGGGCTTTTTGAATGAGGAAGGTATCGCCGCCATCAATCGCCAGGGAGTAACCCAGTTCCGACTTTATTTCACCCTTTCTAACAACGGCAATGGTAGTGACGACTGGCTCCTTTTCTCGAGCGGTGACGCGCAGAACGAGGACAGCCGCCCGCACTTAATCATTACGTATGATGTCAAATGAGCTATTTAACCGGGCAGCAGATTGAACAGTATCAGGTAGAAGCCCTTCTCGGTGAAGGTGGGATGGGCGTGGTGTATCAGGCCGTGGACCTGAACCGCCAGCAACCGGTGGCGCTGAAGGTGATGCATGCCAATCTGGCGCTGCAGCCCGCCTTCCGCCGTCGCTTTGAGCAGGAGGCCGAGGTGGTCATGCCGTTCAACCATCCGGCCATCATCAGGATCTATGAGCGAGGCGAGCGCCTTATTGGCGAGAGCAGCGTGCCCTTCATGGTCATGGAGTATATTGCAGGCGGCAGCCTCTCCGCCTACCTGCAACAACTACAGTGGGCCGGCAATCAGATCCTGCTCCAGGAAGCGCTGACCATTGTGGCCCAGATAGCCGACGGCCTTTCCTATGCCCACCACCGCGGCCTCGTCCATCGCGACATCAAGCCCGGTAACATTTTGCTCAAGCGCGAACGCGGCTTCTCGGGCGAGGTAGAGCAGGCGGTCATCAGCGACTTTGGTCTGGCTATCGTGATGCCCTCGGCCACACAGGGCGGGAGTGGTGAAGATGTAGCCACCAACCCCTTCATGGGGTCCCTGCCCTACATGTCACCTGAGCAATGTTCCAACCTGCCGCTCGACGGCCGGTCAGATATTTATTCGCTGGGCATCATGCTCTACCGCATGGCGACAGGCCAGTTGCCGTTCAAGATTGAGGCTCCGGCCGATGTGGTCAAGCACCTCAACGAGCCGCCGCTGCCCCCGGCTCTGCTCAACCCTGACATTCCCGAAGCGGTCGAGACCCTGATTCTGAAGGCAATTGCCAAGAAACCGGCCGAACGGTATCAGAGCGGCGCTGAAATGGCGCACGCCGCGCGCCAGGCAGTGAACGCTGTGCGCGCAAGCAGGAACGGCGAAAACAGGCCGGCCCATCCCATCACCCAGTGGGTTGACGAGCAATGGATTGCCCGCATCAACGTCAATGACCGTGTGGACGTGCACCAGACCTGGACTTCAGAAGGCGAGCACCGCCTCTTTGTCACGCACCAATGGGAGCCGTCACAGCTCTTTAGCCTGGACAAGGAAACGATCACCATCGGCCGCGCGGCGGACAACGACGTGGTGCTGGAGGACGGCGCCGTCTCCAACCACCATCTGACCCTCATCCGCACAAAAGAGGGCGGCTGGCTGGCCCGCGACGCGGGCAGCACCAACGGCTCCTTCCTCGATGGACACCGCCTGCCCTACGACGAGGAAGTTATCTGGAATCACGAGCAGACCTTACGCCTGGGCCCTTATTTCCTCAAGTGGCAGGCATTCCAGAGCCACGTACGCCAGGCAGGAGGCGCGGCGCTGCCCTTCGCCGCTGAAGGCCCCCATACCCCTCCCCAGCCCAGCGATTCAGAAGCGGCTACCGGCACTGTGCCCCTGGCCCACGAACCGGAAAGCGCCAGCAACGGGCAGCAAAGCAACGGACATGATAATGGCTACCTTCTGGCGGCCAGCTTGCCAGAAATCCCCCCGCCGCAGATAAAGAGCGGCAACGGCGCGCCCATCGCCCCCCTGCCGCCAGCGGCCGAACCGCAAGCGGTGACCGAGGGTGATGGCGCCTTGGGCCTGGCCCTGACTCCGGCCGAGGTAGAAGTGGAGCCAGGGAGCGAGACATACGCTCAGCTCACCATTCTGAACCAGGGAACTACGGTTGAAGATATCAGCGTGCGCGTGGAACAACGCGACCAGTCCTCGATCTGGATAACAGCGCTGGAACCGGCGCTCAAGTTGATGCCGGATGAGTCAAAAGCGGTAACGCTGCTCATTTCACCCCCGCTGGGTGATGATGGACACAACGGCGCGCCACCTGAAGCGGGCGTGCATCCCTACAACATCGTCGTCACCACCTCCCGCGGCGAGCGGGCGGTCATCGCAGGCACTGTGGAAGTGGCGCGCCTGGAAAGCACCGTCCTCGACATGCACCCACGCAATTTGCAAGAAGGCATCACCTGCCGCCTGACGGTGCAAAACCGCAGCAACTTCCCCAACCGCTACCAGTTGATGGGCATCGACGACAGCGACGCCTTGCAATTTACCTTCGATCAGCCACAGAACGTTCTACGCACCGACGAGGAAAATGGCTTTCTGTGGATAACCGTACCCGTGGGCGGCGAAGCGCGCATTCCGTTCAAAGTGGGCGCCAAGAAACGGCCCTGGCTGCGCCAGCCAACCACGCCCTACCCCTTCCAGGTGCGCGTGCGCAGCGAAGCAACCGACTGGAGCAACATGGAGGGCCAGCTCTCCGTGCGGCCCCGCATTTCGCGCCGCAGCCTCATCGCCATCCTCCTTATCCTGCTTTTCCTGAGCCTGCTGGGCTTCCTCATCGTGCGCGAGATGGATGCCCGCAACCAGGAAGAGTTGCAGCGCGTGCAGGCCACCAGTGACGCCATCCGCGCCACAGCCGATGCTCTGGAGGCGACCAGAGTGGCGCTGCAATCTGGCGTCGACAGCAAAATATTGGAAGCGGAAGCGCTGGAAGCGAAGGCCCAGGCCCTGGAAGCAAACGACCCCGAGCAGGCGCGAAATATCCGCGCCACTGCCAGCGCGCTGCGCGAAGAGGCCGGCGCCGTACAGGCCACGATTAACGCCTTGCAGGGCGACCTGGACAAGACAGAAGCAGAACTGGCTGAGGCGCAGCGGGCGGCTAACGTGACACCCACCCCACCCCCGCCACCAACTGACATCATTTTGGATAACCTGTCGGTGCCTGAGGATGCGGGAATTGGAACAACGATCGGCTCCTTCAGCGCCATTACCGGTAGTGACAGCAGCACCGTCGGGCAAAGCGACGACGCCCGCTTTGCCGTCCTGGGCAAAGGGCGCTCCGCTGTCCCGGCGCAACAGATCGGGCCGCGTATCACCTTCTCCCTGGTCGATGGGAATGGCGGCGACGATAACAGCGCCTTCTATATTGAAGGCAACATGCTGAAGGTAGGCGCTGCCCTCGATTACGAGACGAAAACCAGCTATAGCATTCGCGTGCAGGCTGATAACGACGCTGGCGGCGTCTTCGCCAAATCGTTCACCATCCTCATCATCGACGTCGACGACACGCCCACACTCACCATCCGCAACGTGACCGTGGACGAGGGAGATGGCAGCGTGGTAATCACTGTGGAGATGAGTGGCAACACGCAATCTGAAGTGGCCGTCGATTATGAAACGTCGGACGGCACCGCCCGCGCCGGCCGAGATTATGAGGAAACCAGGGGCACGGTGACCTGGAAACCGGAAACGACCGGACCGCAGACATTCAGAGTACCCCTGATTGACGACAAACTGGACGAGCCAGACGAAACATTCTACGTCACCCTCTCTAATCCTAAAATTGCGATTATCAACAACGGCACGGCAATAGTGACCATTGTTGACGATGATGATGAACCTACTCTCAGCGTGAGCGATGTCACCGTGGAAGAAGGGGAAAAGGCGACAGTTACAGTTGTCCTCGACGGCCTGAGCAGTCAGGAGGTGGTTGTCGATTACCAGACCGCCAACGGCACCGCTAAAGATGGCGAAGATTACGATTCTGCCAGTGGTACGCTGCGCTGGGAGGCGGGCAAAGATGGGGAGCTGACGTTCACCGTCACTACCGAAGACGACGACATCCACGAAGCGAACGAAACGATCAAAGTCACACTCAGCGGGGCGCGCAACGCGCGGATTAATCAGGGCACTGCCAACATCACCATCACCGACAATGACGATCCGCCCACGCTGGCCATCGAGAGTATGGGGCCTGTGCAAGAAGGAGGCGAAGCGGCCCTGACAGTGATGATGACCGGCCGCAGCGCTACTGAAGTCAGCGTCAAATATGCCACCTCAGATGGCACAGCTCGTGCCGGCCGCGATTACCAGGCCACCACAGGCACACTGACCTGGGCGCCAGGCGAAACCGGCGCTCGTTTCATCCGCGTCACGATTCATGCAGACAATATTTACGAGGCGCCAGACGAGACGTTCAAGGTAATCATCTCCAACGCGGTAAACGCTACCATTACTCAGGAAGAGGCTACCTTTACCATCACCGACGATGACCAGAAGCCATCTCTGGCCATTCTGGATGCCACCGTCAATGAAAAGGATGGCACGGCCACTGTGATCGTCCGTATGACCGGCGCCAGCAGTACGGCTGTGAGGGCCAACTACACCAGCGGTGATGGCACAGCTAAGGCCGGCGAAGATTATGAGCCGGTTTCGTCACCGCCGGAGCTAACCTGGCTGCCAGAGGACAACAGCGAGCGCCAAATCAAGGTCAACATCCGCGACGATGATATAGACGAAGGCGCCTCTGAATATTTCGAAATATCGCTGTCCGTTGCCAGCGACAACGCCACCATCGCCGACGGTATCGCCGTGGTCACCATTGTGGACGACGACGAGGCCGGTTTCGTCGTCACGCCTGCCAGCCTCTCCGTCACCGAAGGGGAAGGAGCGGAACAGTTCACTCTGCGCCTATCGAGCCAGCCCGCTGCCGAAGTCGTGGTGCCCTTCACCGTCAACAACCAATGTTTCATCGGCAATCAAGGGTCGCACACCATTGAAGCGCGGCTCAACGAGAGTAACTGGAAGAGCGGCGTCAATATCAACGTCTTCGCCAACGACGATGACATTGACGACGGCGACCGTTCCTGCAATTTGCGCGCCGGCGATCCCAGAAGCGACGACCTTCAATATGACAAAATGGACGCCACTGATATCCCGAGCATCTCGGTAATAGCCATTGACGATGATATAGCAGGTATTGAGGTCAACCCCACCACGCTGGAAATCAGCGAGCCGGACGATATCATCTCCTTCACCATCAACCTGACCAGCGAGCCCCTGGACACCGTCACTATCCCCCTCTCCAGCAGTGACACCACCGAGTGCCGAGTGCAACAATCCTCTGTGGAGATTGCACCGGCCGAGTGGAAAGCCGGCAAGACAATTGAGGTGCGCGCTGTAGACGACGACGTGGACGACGACGACCAGCCCTGCACCATCATCACAGGCGACCCGAAGAGCGGTGATCCCATTTACGAGGCTTTCCGCAGCAGCGACGTGGAAAACGTTGCGGTTACCGTACGCGATGATGATCACGCCGGTGTCACCATCTCGCCCCCCACCCTGACCATTAGCGAGACGGCGGGCGCCGACCAGGCCACCATCTCTGTAACACTCACCAGCGAACCGGTGTGGCCCGTGACTATTCCTGTCAGCAACCAGGACAGCATCGAATGTAGCGTGAGTCCGGCGACCCTGACGTTCACTTCTGCAAACTGGAACACTACTCAGAAAGTGACGGTGAAAGC
This sequence comes from uncultured Ardenticatenaceae bacterium, assembly GCA_964602995.1. GTDB lineage: Bacteria > Chloroflexota > Anaerolineae > Promineifilales > Promineifilaceae > JAAYYY01. The sequence continues at coordinate 7,720 of CAZRTM010000064.1, read as the reverse complement.
CGTCGACGACAAACGCCATGACGGCGCCCAGCCATGCGACATTGAGCTGGGGCCGGCACAGTCAACGAACGATGCAAAATACAACAACATGGGCCTGAGTGACGTTTCCGTCACCGTCCTCGACGACGACGTGCCGGGAATAACGCTGCGGGAAAGCGGCATGGGCACGGTTGTGGGTGAGGATGGTTCTCAGGATGAGTACACCATTGTGCTGGAGACCGAACCTTTCAACCCTGTTGAGATAACGATCCACCCCGATTCGCGACTGGATGTCGGAAAAGGCCCAGGTCAGCCGGTTAGCGTTACCTTTAGCGCGCTGACCTGGCACGTGCCTCACACCGTTACGGTGAGCGCGTTGGATGACGACATTGACGACGACGATGTCACTGTTGTCATCACCCACACAGCCTCCAGCAGCGACTCCCACTACAACGGCAGCAAAGCTCCCTTCAGGCCCTCAAGTTCCATTGACGCCACCATCATTGATGACGACGAGGCTGGCATCGAGATTCTTCAAACCGACAACTACACGATGACTGTCCAGGAAGGAGGGCCTCTTGAGGGCGGCCCAGATAAGTATGCAATTGTGCTGACCAGCCAGCCAACGGACGATGTTGTAGTGGTTATTACGCCGCATAGCGAGCTAGACGTGGGTAATGGATATGGCGTGTCCGTGACACTTACCATCACACCGACAATATGGAATATCCCGCAAGAGATTCCTGTGCTGGTGCAGGATGACGATATCTACGAACCCGACCATCCCACCCAGACCATCACACACACTGTCAGCAGTGACGATCCTAAGTATCACAACATAGCTGTGCCTGACGTGGTCGTGGAAATCGAGGATGATGAAGACCCTCCGCTGATCACCGCCGAGAATATCACTATCACCGAAGGAGACAGGCGTGACGTGGTCACTGCCACCATGACCGTGACCCTCATCGGGCAAACTACGCAACCGGCCAGCGTCAGCTACACCACCTCGGATGGCACGGCAAAACATGGAACTGATTACGACCAGATCAGCCCGGCACAGCAGCTCAACTGGGCGGTGGGTGATAGTGGCACACAAACGATTGAGCTAACCATTTATGGCGACGACATTGACGAGCCTGATGAAGAATTCTATGTGGTTTTCGCCAACGTTCAGAATGCCAAAATGGATGTGTATACCTACACGGTAACCATTATTGACGATGATGACGCGCCAACTATCACCATCGACGATATCACTGTGGAGGAGGGTGATACCGGCTGGCAGAAGCACACGGTGACGTTGGAGATGAAAGGGCTAAGCAGTGAAGCGATAACCGTCAGCTACAAGACAAGAGACGGCAGCGCCATTAAGAACAGTGACTACGCCCCGCTTGACAAGACCGTCACGTGGCCCGCAGAGCAGGAAGGAACGCAGACGTTTACTATCGAAATCAAGGGTGACAAGATAGACGAAGGCATCGCCGAGCATTTCTTCATCGATTTCGAAGTGGAAAGTAATAGGGCAACTCTGCTTAAAAGCACGGCTACCGTCACGATCCTCGATAATGATTGGGCTGAAATCGATATTGAGCCGCCCAGCCTGACTTTCACAGAGTCGATGAGCACGACGTACCAGTTGAAGCTGGACAAAGAGCCGGTGCTGGATGTGTCTGTGGTCATCACTCCTGAATCCCCATTGGATCTGGGCAATGGAGCAGGCAAGGCTATCACCCGCACCCTGACGCCAGATCAATGGTCAACGCCGGCAGTGATCACAGTCACCGTTCCAGACGATGACATAGCTCAGGGCATTCGAACGTTCTACATCCAACACTTGGCCACCAGCAGCGACCCCGACTACGGCAGCACCGAGATCCCCTTCTCACCTCGGGCAGAGCTAGAGGTCAGGGTCGAGGACGACGATAGCCCAGGGCTTGAGATTAACCCACCCAACTTTGCCCCGACCATTAAGGAAGGAGAGAGCAGTACGTTCCAACTGAGATTGACCAGCGAACCTACGGCTACGGTTACAGTCAGGTTGTCTGTGAACAAACAACTAGACCTGACGCAGGGCGCTGGCGAGCCGTTGGTGCTGACCTTCACTCCCTCCACCTGGGACACTTTCCAGACGGTCAAGGTCATTGCCTTCGACGACAAGCTCTACGATGGCGGCGACCACATCGCTGAAATCAAGTATGAGATTACGAGCGAAGACGGAGGCTACGATGGACTCAACATCCCTCCCTTGCAGGTGACCATCGAAGACGCAGAAAGCGAACCGGTGCTGTCTGCCAACAACGTGACCGTTGACGAATTTGATGGCCCGGCGACGATCACCGTCACGACCAGCGGCGCCAGCTCCATGCTCATTAGCGTAGACTACACGACCAGCAACGGAACGGCAACGGCCCCCGACGATTACCAAGGAACTTCTGGCACGCTGATATGGCTTGCGGGGGACAGCGATTCAAAGACGATCACCGTGCCCATCGTCGACGATAATATCGATGAAAGCAACGAGACCATCGACATCGAATTCAGCAACGTCACCAATGCTTCCATGCCAACCACTCTACGTACGATCACCATCCTGGATGATGATCCCATCCCTTCGCTCTCTATCGCCGACCACAGGGTCCGGGAAGGTGAGCCGGGCGCAGCGCGGAAGACGCACATTACGGTGACCCTCAGTCACCCCAGCAGCCAGCAGGTTAGTGTCGAATATGACGTGAAGTATGGTACGGCAGACTTTGCGGATATCTTTCTCCACCCAGGCCCTCTAACATGGAATCCCGGAGAAGACGGCGACAAATTCATTGAGGTAGATATTCTTGGTGACACCATTGCCGAAGATGATGAGTATTTCGACCTGATCCTACACAATCCCAGCAATGCCGAAATTCTTAAGGAGTCGGGCCGGGTGACGATTATCGGCGATCAAGGCGGCGGCGGAGCGCTGCCCAACAGAGGACTGGTACAATCGCCTCCGGCAAATGGCAAACGGCTGCCGCCCGGTCTGGCGCCATTGGGCGTGCTGTTCCTGGCCGGCCTGCCATTGACCCGCGGCCGGTCGCGCTGGCGACAGTGGCTGCTCCTTGCTCTGCTAATGGTCGGGCTACTGGCGCTCCAACCCGCAGTGCTGGCCCAGGGGACGCCAGAAGTACGCGTGGACCACGTGGAAACAGTAGAAGGCTCCGATTCGTTGGGCCTGAACATCTACTTCACCATTGACAGCGGCGGTCAATCTCTGTCCGCGCCCGGTGACATCGAATCGGCGGCAGTGCTGCTTGACGGTGACCCGACGCGAGACGGCGTTCGCTACCCGGCGACGGTGGAAAAGCCGCCCTTCTACGTGGCTCTGATGGTCGATACCAGTGGCAGCATGGGCGGCACGCTGGACGTGACGCGCCAGGCTGCACTGGACCTGATAGCCGCTGCCCCGCCTGAGGTCTCCTTCGCCGTGTTAGGCTTCGACGAGGCCATCAACCTCATCCAGCCCTTCACCACCGACCGCCAGCAGGTGACGGCGGCGCTCAACAGCATTGAAATCAGCAACCGTGGCACCTGCCTCTATGACGCCGCCTATGCCGCTGTACAATCGCTGGAGCAGCTCTCCCGCGATGCGCCACGCCGCGCCCTGGTTTTGTTCAGCGACGGGCGTGACGAGCCTGGAGGCGGCCAATGCAGCCAGAATAGCCCCGAGCAGTTAACCGGCCTCTTCCAGGCCCGTTCGGTGCCTGTGCCGGTCAACGCTGTGGCCCTTTCCGGCGGCGGCGCGCCCGACACAGCCACGCTGGAACGAATTGCGAACACCAGCGGCGGGCAGATGGTCACGCGCAGCACGCTGCCCGACTTCATCGAAAGCATGAGCGCCAGCATGCGCAGCCAGTGGCTGGCGCGCGCCGAGTTGTACCCCGAACAGGGCTACCGGCGCGGCGCGCTGTTGCTCTCGCTGCAAAACGGCGAGCCGCTGCCCCCTGGCGCCATCGCCTTCCACGCCCAGCGCAGCTATGAGCCGCCGGCGCAAGGCGCCCCGGTCCTCATCCACGATTTCGCCTACAACGATTTGACAGGGAATTTCCTCTTCAACGTGGCCCTTGCCGACTACCGGCAGGTGGTCCGCCTGGACGTAACGGTGACCGACCAGATGAATAACGTGCAGGTGCTACGTAAGTCGCAAGAGGTGATTTTGCCCACAGAGCAAATCAGCCTGGAAGCCTCGCGGCTGGAACCTGACCGTCGCTATCTGGTACAGGTAATACCATACACGCCACAAGGGCGGCCCCTGCGCGACGGCAACAGTCCGGTCACAGCCCAACACCGCTTCCGCTACGAACTACCACCCGCGGCGCGACAGTTGCAGTTCACCATCGACAGTGTGCGCGTGAAAGATGAACCGCCCCGCTTTGACCTGCACTCCTTCCGCGTGCAGGATGACATGCCCGAGCTAATCGCCACGCTACAACTGGCCAATGCCCACGACCTGGCCCAGGTAGAAGGCTATCTGGTGGCCGAGGAAGAAAACCGTCAGGTGGCCGAATTCGTCACCGAGCTGTTGCCCAACGGCACCGTGCGCCTGCCGTTGCAGGTAGACGGCGGCGCGTACCGTGTGGTGCTGCGCGGCCTGGACGAGGACGGCGCGCCTCTGGCGGCGGACGAGGCTATGTTTACCTTCCGCCCGCGCCAGGGCGTGTTGCAACGAGCAGCGACGGCGCTGCGCCAGAACCCGTTGCTGCTGCCGCTGGCCTTTCTACCGCTGGGGCTGGGTCTGCTCGCAGGCTGGGGCTGGGGGCGCATTGTGGGCCGCCGCGAAGGGCAACGCCTGCGCCCCACAACCACCCTGCAACCGGTTGCCGCCCCGCCGCCCGGCCCTGTGCAACTGCGTGTGGTGGAATCGCCCGATGAAAGCGTGCACGGCGCGGGTCCCTGGTTGTTGACCGGCCCCTCATTCACCATCGGGCGGCAGGGCAACGACCTGACCATCAGCGGCGACCTGCACGTGTCGCGCAACCACGCCCGCATCACGCGCAACGACAGTGGCAACAGCGTGCGCTATTACATTGAAGACCTGGGCAGCAGCAACGGCACCTTCGTGGAAGGGGTGCAGCTGGTGGCGCACCAGCCTACGCTGCTCGACGTACAACAGGAGACTCACGTGCGTATTGGTAAAACGACGCAGCTCGTCGTGGGACAACGACCCGCAGCGCCTGCTGCCACGCTTGACGAGACCGGCGCTGGCGAGGCCGCAGAAGGGATGGAGCGCGCGCCTGCAAACGGCTACAGCGGCAGCGAACGCTCGGCGGAGGCCACATGAGCCAGCCAAGGGCACAACAGGACCTCAGCTTCCATCACTTGCAGCTAGAATTCGCCCGCCTCGACGTGCTCTTACACCGCCTGATTCAGCGCCAGGGCGGCGAGGAAGAGAGCGTTTCTGCCCCGCCCCAGGCCGGCGCGCTGCTGCGGCGCCCGCTGGGATATGGCTACGAACAGCTAGATGATGAAGCCAATGAACCATATGAAAGGGCGTTGGCCAATGTCCAGGAGCAGATTGCGACGCTGGTGACGATGGCTGAAGAACAGGGCTACACGACGCGCCTGCAGCGCATGACCAACCTGCTGCGGTTGGACCGCTTCGAAATAGACGCCCTGCTCCTGAGCCTGGCTCCAGCCCTTGACGAGCAGTACGGGCGGCTGTACGCGTTTTTGCAGGGCAACCCGGCGCGCCAGCGGCCCTCCCTGAGCCTGATTCTGGACGTTGCCGCCCCCACCGGACCCGACCGGCTGCTTTATCTGCAATACTTTGCGCCAACAGCGCCGTTGACCCGTTACCGCCTGCTGCGCCAGGAGCCACAGGCGGCGGCCGGTCCCGTGGGCAACGCCGTTTATCCCGACAGCAGCCTGGTCAACTGGTTGCTGTTCGGGCGCTATCAGCCCAACGAGCAACTGGAGGCGTGCGCCACATTCCACGCCGAACCGCGCGCGGAACCAACCCTGCTGCCCCAGGAGCTGCAACAGGCAGTTGTGGAGGCAACGGAACGGCCAGAAGTGCTGGTGCTATTCGGGCCTGACCGCATGGCACGCGAGACGGCGGCGCAGCTCTACGCCAGTGAAGTGCAACGGCCGCTATTAGAGCTGGATCTGGAACAGGCCACAGAACAGGGCGTGCCGCCGATGGTGGCCGTGGAGCTGCTGTTGCGCGACGCGCTGCTCACCAGCGCCGTGCCCCACGTGCAAGGATGGGACGCCTGCCTCACCGAAGACGCGCCGGATCCGGAGCTACTCAGCGCCATCTGCCAGCACCCGCTACCCACCATCATTTCGGGGCAGCGCCAGTGGCAACCGCGCCGCGTGGCGCGAGAGCGTCGCCTGCGCTGGCTGGCCTTCCCCATTCCGGCAACCGAGCAGCGCCTGCGCCTGTTGCGCCATTTCCTGGGCAACGATGCCAGAAGGTCTGACCCCTCCCTCGATTCGGGATGGGCCGCCGCGGCGGGGCAATTCCGCCTGGCAAGCGGGCCGCTGCGCGATCTGGTGGAAACGGCGCGCGACCTGGCCGGGCAACGGCAGGAAACGGTGGCGCCAGAACATATCTTTGCCGCAGCACGGGCACATTCCAACCCGCGGCTGGCAGCCCTGGCGCGCAAAATTACGCCGCGCTACGACTGGGAAGACCTCGTTCTGCCGGCAGATCAAATCGCCATGTTGCGCGAGCTGGTGGCAATGGTGCGCCAACGCCCGCGCGTGCTGGAACAGTGGGGCGTGGGCCGCAAATTGACCGCCAGCGCCGGGGTCACAGCGCTGTTCTTCGGCCCACCGGGCACCGGCAAGACGATGGCCGCGGAGGTCATTGCCGGTGAGCTGGGCCAGGACCTCTACAAGATTGACCTGTCCAGCGTGGTCAGCAAGTACATCGGCGAAACGGAGAAAAACCTGGAGCGCATTTTCAGGGAAGCAGAGAGCAGCAGCGCCATCCTCTTCTTTGACGAAGCAGACGCCATTTTCGGCAAGCGTTCCGAAGTCAAGGATGCGCACGACCGCTACGCTAACATCGAAATCAGCTACCTGCTGCAGCGCATGGAAGCGTACGACGGCGTGACCATTCTGGCGACCAATCTGCGCGCCAATCTGGATGAGGCCTTTATGCGCCGCCTGCACTTCGCCCTCGATTTCCCGTTCCCGCGCGTCGAGGACCGGCTGCACATCTGGCGCACGCTCTTTCCACCCGACGTACCGCGGGAGCCAGACCTGGATTTCGAGCTGCTGGCGGAACGGTTCGAAATTCCCGGCGGCAACATTCGCAACATCATCGTCAGCGCCGCCTATCTGGCGGCCGCCGATGGCCAGGTAGTGACTATGGAGCAGATGATGCACGCCGTGCGGCGCGAACTGCAAAAAATGGGCCGCTTATTAAGCGAACAGGACCTTGACCTGGAGTAAAGCGACTTGTTTATTCGCTTCCGTACAACCTGAGGAGACAAAACATTGGCCGAACAACAACGAATCCATAAGAAAAGCACATCACGCCAGACGGCTGTACAACGGGTTGAGAAACCGGCACAGCGGAGCCAGCCCGCCACTGAGCAGGAGAATGAGCAGCGCGAGCTTTCCGCCAGTCCGATGTACCATGTGGGCACAAACCATATTCCACCTGTCTCCCTGGAGAGTCTCATGGCCAGCCGCGGCCTGCGCCTGCAGCCAAAGCTGCGCGTAACCGCCGCCAACGACCGCTACGAGCAAGAAG
>CAZRTM010000063.1:19317-23997 GCA_964602995.1 uncultured Ardenticatenaceae bacterium | reverse complement strand
ACGTCTGGACGGTAAACGAGGTGCAGGATATGGAGCGGCTACTGGCCTGGGGCGTGGATGGCATTATCACGGATCGGCCGGATTTGTTGTTGGAGCTGTTGGGGCGGTGAAGGACGTGACACGGAGAGCCGCGGAGAGAACGGAGGGAGATTGGAGACTGGAGATTGGTTAGACGGTTTACCGTCCACCGATTACCGTTTACCGTCCACCGATTACTGAATACTGAATACTGCTTACTGCCTCCGCGGTCCTCCGTGTCACGTCCTTTCCCATCCCCGCCGCTTTTGTTAGAATCAGTACCGTACTGTTCAGTGGAGGTTCTATACCGTTGAAGACGATAACCGAGAAGTTGAGCGACCTGTTTGGGCAGGCTTTTGTGGCGGCCGGGTATGATGCCGAGTATGGGGAGGTTGTTATCTCCAGCCGGCCGGACCTGAGCGACTTTCAGTGCAATGGGGCGTTGCCTGCTGCGGGTCGTTACCAGAAGCAGCCGCGACAGATTGCGCAGCAGGTGTTGGATGCACTGAACGCGCAGGAAGCGGAGTACATGTTTAGCGAGGTGTCGCTGGCGGGGCCTGGATTTATCAACATCCGGCTCTCTGACGACTTTCTGTCAGAGCATGTGCAGGAGATGAGCGAGGATGAGCAGTTGGGCGTGCCTCCTGTGGCTGAGCCGCGCCACGTGGTGATTGATTTCGGCGGCGCGAACGTGGCCAAGCCGATGCACGTGGGCCACATTCGCTCGACGATTATTGGCGACAGCCTGCAGCGGCTGTTCCGCTTCCGCGGTGACCGGGTGACCAGCGACATCCATATGGGCGACTGGGGCTTGCAGATGGGGATGCTCATTACCGAGGTGCAGCGGCGACAGCCGGAGCTGCCCTATTTCGACCCCACGTATGAGGGGCCGTACCCGGAAGAATCCCCGGTGAGCATGGACGATTTGCAGGAGATGTATCCGGCTGCTTCGGCGCGTTGCAAGCAGGACGAAGCAGCGATGGAAGAGGCGCGGCAGGCGACTAAGGAGCTGCAAGAGGGACGGCCGGGCTATCGCGCTCTGTGGCAACATTTTGTAGATGTGTCGATTGCCTCACTGAAACGGGATTTCGACGCGCTCAACGTCCACTTTGACCTATGGCTGGGTGAGAGCCATGCCGACCCCTACATTCCGGAGATGATTGAGGTGCTGCGAAAAGAGGGGCACGCGGTGGAGAGCGCCGGTGCGCTGATTATCCCGGTGGAGCAGCCCGATGACAAGGCGGAAATCCCACCGCTGATGCTGCTCAAGTCGGACGGCGCGGCACTGTATGGCACGACGGATCTGGCAACGTTGAAGATGCGTATGGAGGAGCTGGACCCGGACCTGATTCTGTACGTGGTCGATTTCCGCCAGTCGTTGCACTTTGAGCAGGTATTCCGCGCGGCGCGCATTGCGGGCATTGTGCCTGAAAACGTCGGCCTGGAGCACCTGTCATTTGGCACCATGAACGGGCCGGATGGCAAGCCGTTCAAGACGCGGGCCGGGGGTGTACTGCCGCTGAAGGACCTGATTGAGATGGTGACGAACCGGGCGCTGGCACGGCTGGAAGAGGTGGACGCCAGCCAGGAGTATGACGAAGAAGAGCGCAATGAGATTGCCCGGCTGGTGGGGCTGTCGGCGCTGAAATTTGCCGACCTGATTAACCAGCGCACGCGGGACTACGTCTTTGACCTGGAGCGCTTCAGCTCATTTGAAGGGCGCACAGGCCCCTATCTGCTCTATACCGCTGTGCGTACCAAGTCGATTTTGCGACGGGCAGAGGCGCAGGGATTGCGCGCCGGTGAGCTTCTGAAGCCGGCCGGCGCGGAAGAGCGGGAGCTGCTGCTGAAGTTGACCGGCTTCCCGGACGTGATCGCGCACACCTACGAGACGCGCGCGCCCAATCATCTGGCGGACTACGTCTATAACCTGGCTATCGTCTTTAACCGTTTCTACCGCGAGCACCACATCCTCAGCGAAGAAAACGCGGCACAACAGGCCTCATGGCTGGCGCTGTCCCAATACGCGCTACGGCAGCTCGAATGTGGGCTGTCGTTGCTGGGCATCGAAGTGCCGGAACGGATGTAACCCCCTCAAAACAGGACACCTCAGGCAGTGCAGGCTGTCCAAATCTGCGCTGCCTGAGGTATCTGAACTCCTGACTTTGGCGAACCAAAGATTATCAGGCATCAGGCGGGAACTGGTTCGGCTGGCTCCAGATCCGGTTCGGGAATGGTGCGTCCGACCGCTTCGGCAATGGCGCGCATCTCGCGGACCAGATCGGCGTACCGTTCTGGCTTCAGTGACTGGGCGCCGTCAGACATTGCTTCTTCGGGCTGCATGTGCACCTCGATAATCAGGCCATCGGCTCCCGCGGCGACGGCAGCGCGGGCTGCGCCGGCCACATATTCCCACTTGCCGGTGCCGTGGCTGGGGTCGGCGATGATGGGCAGGTGTGAGAGGTGCTTGATTACCGGAATGGCGTTGATGTCGAAGGTGTTGCGCGTGTAGGTCTCGAAGGTGCGGATGCCTCGCTCGCAGAGCATGACGCGGGTGTTGCCGTGGCTGAGGATGTACTCGGCGCACATCAGCCACTCTTCCATCAGGCTGCTCATGCCCCGCTTGAGCAAGACGGGGTGCTGCGATTCGCCCACGGCGTGTAGCAGGGCGTAGTTCTGCATGTTGCGCGCGCCAATCTGCAGGACGTCGGCGTATTCGGCAACGAGCGGAACCAGATCAGGCTCCATGACCTCGGTGATAATGGGCAGGCCGGTCTCTTCGCGTGCTTCTGCCAGATATTTCAGCCCTTCTTCGCCCAGCCCCTGGAAGGAGTAGGGGGAAGTGCGCGGCTTATAGGCGCCGCCGCGCAGGGCATGGGCGCCTGCTTCTTTGACAGCGTGGGCTGTTTCGATAATCTGGCTGCGGCTCTCAACAGAGCAAGGCCCGGCAATGAGGAAGAGGCCCTCGCCGCCGACCGTATGCTTGCCGATCTTGAACGTCGTATTTTTCGGTCTGAAATCGCGGCCTGCCAGTTTGAAAGGCTTGAGCACGGGCACCACGCGCTCAACGCCGGGCATACGCTCAATCGCTTCCTGATCCAGGATGCGGGTGTCGCCGATGAGGCCGACGATGGTGCGTTCGTCCCCTTCCGAGAGATGTACCTTAAGCCCCAGACGCTCCACTCGTTGAATAACTGCCGACGTGTGGCTCACGCTGGCGTCGGATTTCATGATAATGACAACCATTTCTGTTTTTCCTCGCTTCTTACCTTTGCCTATTTTACTATGATAACCATTGCTGTGCTGCTGGCCGTTTTGGAGGGCAGACCCATTTTGATGACCCCTGCCAGACATCTTAGTTCAGTTTCCCGGCCCCAACGGCTGCTGGTTGGGCTGCCTGTTGCATCGCCTGTTCTATTTCCGCAGGGTCAACCGGTGGCACAGTCTCGCGGTCCGGTCGCAAGCTCTGCGCTTCGTGCAGATAGACGTGAACGATTTCTTGAGGGCTTTTCGTCGTGTTCCAGTGGATGAGGACACGAATGCAGCGTTCGAGGCTGCCGGGCACGTCCATTTCGTGCCCACAGAGGAGCGCGGTATCGTACCATCCGAGCTGACGCGCGGCCAGTGCAGGATAGGTGGCATTCAGATCGACCGTGGTCGTAAAGTAGGCGCTGGCTACGTCATCAGGATCAATGTTGTTGGCCTTAATCAGGCTATATAAAAGTTCGCGTGTGGCGGACAGGATCGCTTCTTCCGTATTCGCGCTACACGTTGTGGCGCCTCGCACACCCCGGCACAGCGGTTGCTGAACTTTTCCCCCGTTACCATAGAGTGACATTACTGTTACCTCCTACCTGCGGGTCAGCGCTGTGCCATAAACAAAAAAGACGCGGCGCTGACGCCGCGTCTTGTTGGAATCGGATGTTGTTGCCGTTACTTCTACTCAGGGCAACCCGACCTCCCACGCACACGGCGTTGGTGGCTGGTAAACCCAAAATAAAAGTAAAAGTAAGCGGTCTGGTGGTTCATGTTGAGGGGATGGTAGCACGTAGTTGGGGGAAGGTCAAGGGGAATGGAGAATGGGGGTGTGATTACTTTTGGTGTATAGCTTGAGAAGCTTTCCAGTGTAATGGCTTCACTTGGTCTGGTTATACACCAAATCTAATCGCACCCGGAGATTGGAGATTAGAGATTGGAGATTGGCTTTTGCCGCAGATGTCCCGACGCGGGGTGCCCCGGCGTGGGGGACGCGGATGGATACGGATGGGGGTGGGTGTGATTTAGCCCAAGCGTAGTTAGAACTATGATTTATTTGATTAACTGATTACTATGATTAGCGCGATCATAGTCAATCAAAAGATCAGAACTATGATTCGTTTGATTAACTGATTACTATGATTAACCTCAATCATAGTCCATCAAAAAATCAGGTAAATCATAGTTCAAGACAGGGAACTATGATTCATTTGATTAACTGATTACTATGATTAACCTCAATCATAGTCCATCAAAAAATCAGAAAAATCATAGTTCAAGACAGGGAACTATGATTCATCTGATTAATTGATTACCATGATTAACCCAATCATAGTTAATCAAAAAATCAGAAAAATCATAGTTCAGACCCCCCACAATGCAGAATATGATAAACAACAATACTAA
>CAZRTM010000063.1:17278-19217 GCA_964602995.1 uncultured Ardenticatenaceae bacterium | reverse complement strand
AAAAATCATAGTTCAGACCCCCCACAATGCAGAATATGATAAACAACAATACTAAGCGCAACGTGCACGTTGAGGGAGCGGCCTTTGCCATACATGGGTAGAAAGACGGCATCGTCGCAGGCGGCGAGGGTGGCTTTGGTGACGCCGTGGTCTTCGTGGCCGACGACGAGGCACGTTTTCTGGGGGTAGTCGTAATTGTGATAGGGGACGGCTTTGTCTGCCAGCTCCACGGCGACAATGCGGTAGCCTTCCAGGCGCATCTGTTTGATGGCTTGCGCGGGGTCATCTTCCTGACGCCAGGGCACGCGGTGGTTCTTGCCGCGGCCCACTTTTTCAATGGTGGGGTGGGGCGGCGCGGGCGTGATGCCTGTGAGCAGCAGTTCACTCATGCCGGCGGCCTCGGCCATGCGGAAGATGGAGCCGACGTTGACGGGATATTCAACGCTCTGCAGGATGGCGGCAATTTCGCGTTGTGGCCGGTTTTGCCGTTTGTAGTCGCGCAGGAACCGTTTGAGATCGGTGCCAATGAGCGGTTTCAACTTTTCTCCTTTAGCCGCTGGTAGCGGGGCGCCAGGCTTTGTCCAGCAGCCCGCGTCTTTTCAGGTCATTGACCAGGGTTGAAACATCGACGTAGGTGTGGGTGTGGAAGCCCAGCGCGGCGGCGGCCTTTGTGTTGCGTTCCAGGTCGTCAATGAAGAAGACCTCTTCGGGCCGCGCCTGCAGGCGCTCCAGAGCAATGCGGAACGCCTTTTCGTCTGGTTTGGCGGCGCCAATGCGGTGGGAGTTCATGACCTCGTCGAAGCAGGAGATAATGCCCAGCTTTTCTTCCAGGATTGTCTCCAGCAGGTCATCCCAGTTGCTGAGGATGCCCATCTTATAGTGGCCGGCCAGGGTTTGAATTAAGGCGCGCATTTCGGGGCGTATGCCTTCCCCGTGATGCAGGCGGCGCACGAAGGCACTCTGTTGCTCGCGCTCGGTCAGGCCGTGAGGGCGCAGCAGCGTGTCCCACATATCGACGTGGACCATGCCCCCGGTCTTGGCCGCCAGCCAATAGTCGCTCTCATAGAAGTAGAGCCACATTTCCTCGCCGGAGCTGAAGCCAAGCTCCTGGGCCAGCTCATCCCGTATTTTCCAGACGCCATCGGGGTCGAGCGACTCTATAATGACCCCGCCAACGTCGAAAAGCATAGTCGTAATTGTGTCAGAGATCGTCATAAGCGTACCGGTTCCTGATCAACTCGCGATTTTTCGGCGCGGATGATGCACAGGATTTTATCTACAGTTTTTTCTTGCTCTTCCTGGGCGTTAATCACGCAATAGTCAAACTCTCCAATCCGCTTCATTTCCTGGCGCGCAGTGGCGATGCGCAGGCTGAGGCCTTCGGGCGTTTCCGATTTGCGCTCGCGCAGCCGGGTGACCATTGCCTGTTCTGATTCGGCAATGAGGAAGATGGTGATAGCGTTGGGAATCAGTTTACGGATGGTGGCGGCTCCCTGTGGATCGACGCGCATGATGACATCTTTGCCGCTGGCGAGAGCGTCACGGATTTGCTGCTTGGGGACACCTTTGTAGTCATTGTAGACCATGGCGTACTCCAGCAACTCATCTTCATTAATCATCCGTGCGAACTCGTCGGTGCTGACAAAGAAGTAGTCGCGCCCGTCCACTTCGCCAGGGCGGGGCGGGCGCGTGGTGGCTGTCACCACGAAATAGAAGGCATCAGGCTTGCGTTCGATCAGGCGACGGGCGATAGTATCTTTTCCAACTCCGGAGGGGCCGGAGATTACAATCAGGAGGGGATATTGGGGGTAGTGATATAGATCCTGCTGAGTCAATGTTGCACCTTTTATACTGAGTGGTTATCTTATTCTACCGAGAATTGGCCGCAAAGCAGAACGAACTCTCAGCTAGGGCCGATTTCTTAATACCAATTAACCGC
>CAZRTM010000063.1:6823-17178 GCA_964602995.1 uncultured Ardenticatenaceae bacterium | reverse complement strand
ATTAACCGCAACGAACTATAACTATAAATGCAAGAGTGATCGACAAGGGGGATTGACCCAAATGCCCGTTTATGTTTTCCGCTGTCTCGACTGCAAGCGAACTGTTCAGTTGACGTACTCATTTAGCGAATATGAGAGCGCCAGCCCTGTTTGCCCCCACTGCGGCAGCGAGAAGTTGCGTCGCCGTATTGGTCGTGTGGCCGTGGCCAAATCGGAAGATGCGCGCATGGACTCCCTGATGGATGAAAGCGCTCTGGCCGGCCTGGACGAAGAGGACCCCAGAGCGCTGGGCCGCTTCATGCGCAAGATGAGCCAGGAAATGGGCGAAGACCTGGGTGACGAGTTTGGCGAGGTCGTTGACCGGCTGGAAAAGGGACAAAGTCCGGAAGAGATCGAAGAATCGATGCCTGAGCTGGCCGATGACCTGGGCGGAGGCGGCGGAGGGTTCGACGACTTCTAGCGCTCAGAAACGTTCAGCCGCTCCTGTACGGCCTTGCGGATGTCGCATTGCACCTCGTCAACAGCGCGGTCGGCGTCGATGATCAGCCAGCGTTGTGGCTCTGCGGCGGCCATTGTCAGGTACCCTTCGCGCACGCGGCGGTAAAACGCGGCCGTCTGTAGATCCATCCGATTCATCTCATCACCACCCTTGCTGCGCCGCTGAATGCCGGCTTCGGCTTCCATATCCAGCAAAATGGTCAGGTCCGGTTTCAGGTCGCCAGTGGCAAAGCGCGTAATCTGGGCCAGGTCGGCGCGGTTGAGGCCACGCCCGTAGCCCTGATAGGCCATCGTGCTGTCAGCATAGCGGTCACAAAGGACGATGTGGCCGGTGTCCAGGGCGGGGCGAATCACTTCCTGCACCAACTGCGCTCGCGATGCGGAGTAGAGAAGAATCTCGGCTTCGGGCGTCATCGCCGTATTGCGTACATCGTGTAAACAGGTGCGTATCTGGTCGCCGATGGGGGTGCCGCCCGGCTCGCGCGTGGTCAGAACCGAAAAGCCCTTCTCGCGCAAAAACTCTGCGAGAAGGGCAATTTGTGTTGTCTTGCCGCTGCCATCAGCGCCTTCGAATGTAACGAACATGAGCAATTTAAGTGGTGGCTAAAGGGCCTATGGCCCAGACAAATGTCTGGGCTTATGACTGCGTTGCCGCGCTTTCGTTGCGTGGGGTATTGAAAATGCGCACGTGGCGATTTGGCTCGCGACCGTAGCTGTGCGAAACCAGGTTGGCCTGTCGCGCCAGTTGGTGCTGGTAGCGCCGCACAGAAGAACCGGCGGGGGAGAGGTCTACGCTGGCCTCACCGGCCTGGATGCGCTCAATGGCCCGTTCGGCCTCGACCACCGCTTGCTCAAAAGGGTCGTCATCAGACAGCGCCTCCAGGTTAAAGACTTCCACGAGCGCGTTTTCCATCTGGTTGACGGTGTTGGCGCGCAGGACGTAGATTGGAATACGGCGCTGCTCGGCGTCGCTGATGACACGGCGGCGGCGACGGTAATAATTCTTGAGCGTAACCAGCACATCGGCGTCGTCAATGTCGTCCACGACTTCGACATTCACCCCCAGCTTCCTGGCTGCCTGGCGCAGGCGGTTACGTGCCACGCCATAGGGAAAGACGCGGCGCGATGGACCGACGCCTTCTGTGCCAATCATCGTTGGCTCTGCATAGCGGCCGCCATTTGTCGTTGGCGCCGAGGGCGCTGGCTGGCTGCTGCGCCGCGGTCCACGAGCAGTGCTACGAGCGGTGCGCGGCGCATCGCGTGTGAGGGTGCGGCGCCCGCTGAGGGCCGGCGTGTCTACCATTTCCTCACCCTGTTCGTAATGGACGTTGCCTTCCTCATCCCGGTAACGAATCTCCACATCCATCGGTTCCCCGCGCAACATAGCGTCCACAGACGCAGCCACGTTGCGGTGGATGGCCAGCCGCTGCCGCTCCTGAATCTCAATCAGAACGTCAAAGGTTGGCGGAGCGCGCCGCTCCAGCACTGTCTTCTGCGTGCCACGGCGGCGGGCCTCTTCGTCTGAGAGCGTCACACTCTCGATGCCGCCGATCAGGTCGGAGAGGGTGGGGTTGAGTAGCAGGTTCTCCAGGGTGTTGCCGTGCGCGGTGCCAATGAGCTGCACACCACGCTCGTTGATGGTGCGCGCCGCTGCTGCCTCTTGCTCGCGGCCAATCTCGTCGATGATAATCACTTCCGGATTGTGGTTTTCCACCGCCTCAATCATCGTCTCGTGCTGGTGCGAGGGGTGGGGTACCTGCATGCGGCGGGCGCGACCCACGGCGGGGTGCGGAATATCGCCGTCACCACCAATCTCGTTGGAGGTATCGACGATGATAACTCGCTTCTTGTCGGCCAGAATGCGGGCCATTTCGCGCAGCATGGTCGTCTTGCCCACGCCAGGGCGACCAAGGAGCAGGATGCTCTGCCCACTTTCTACGAGGTCGGCCACAATGTCGATGGTGCCATAGACGGCGCGGCCAACGCGGGCGGTGAGGCCCACGATGTTGCCGCGACGGTTGCGGATGGCGGAGATGCGGTGCAGCGTGCGAGCCATACCGGCGCGGTTATCTTCGTCAAATTCACCGATACGGTTGACCACGGCTTCGATTTCAGCCTTGGTAACTTCCTCTTCCCGCAGCGTAACCTCGCCATCAACGTAGCGGGCAGTGGGGCGGCGTCCGAGATCCATTACAACCTCCAGGAGCTCGGAATCGCGGCCAATCTCTTCCAGGCGCTCGCGAATGCTCACAGGCAGGACGGCCAGCAGCGCGTTCAAATCTTCGCGTGCTTGTTCTGATGCTTCTCCTTCAAGCTTCATATCGTTCGTATTAATCACTTTCTCTTTTTCCTATCCTCCGATCGTAAGCGATTAACTGCTGAGAGCAAGGAATAAAGGGGCTATCTATCGGCTTTCTTACCCTTATACGACCGTCATATGCCCGTCATATGCCCATCATACACCGTCTTCGTGGAACAGTTTGACTCTCTGTTGCGGCGTCTGTTCGCAGCGCTGTAGAAGGGTGTTGGCGCGCACGCCGCGTGTGTTCAAAAGGCGGTCGAGGGCGCCCACTTTTGTGGTCACCGGTTTGCTAAGGTGCTTGACCATCACGGCCTGGCTGTCGCAGAGGATAAATCCGCTCTTTTCCAGGGCGCCTTGCAACCAGCTCTGATAACGGCGCACGCAGCAGTAGATCGGGTTGGTCCCACCACCGCCCGACACCTGAATGGCCGCCTGCAAAATATCCTCGCTGCGGACGTAGGCGTTGGGATGGATGAAAATCTGCATCCACGTGGCCGCCGGACCTTGATTTACGTGTACGAACGCGGTCAGCTCGCCTTCCTCGCGCAAGAGCCAGATGGCGCCATTTTGCGGCGGCGACGGTTCAACCAGTTGGATGAGCGGCGGGATGGTGTTGGCGTAGAGCCATTCCAGGTCCCAGTCGTCGCTTGAGCGGTGCTCTTGTAGCTCGGCGGCGCTGCCGTGGTGAGGATTACCGTCCTGTAAGACCCAGATGTCCTGGCGTGTATAAACGGCGAATCCTGAGCGGCGCAAAATGGGCAGCTCGGGGCCGCTTTCGTTTACTTCGGCTGTCAGGCTGTGCAGGCCACGCCGGCCAACGGCGCGCACCACGTCGTCGAGCAGGGCCAACCAGGCGCTTTCGTTTTGCGCCTGCATGTCGCCGTTATGATCGGAGGGGACGTGGACGGCCACGCAAACCAGCCGCGCGTTAAGCTCGTCGGCTATTCGGAGCTGAACAAAACCGGAAGCGTCACCCTCATCCGCCCGCCAGACATATGTTGCCGCCTGGCTCGCAATCATGCTGAAGAGAGCTCCCCGGAGTGGATGGTAACTTCTGGTTAGTGCCGATTCGGCATCCAGACGAACGCCTTGCTCACTCAACCGGCGGACCAGCGCCAGATCACGCAGGCTAAAAGACCGTATCATTAAAAAAAGTGTAACATACGCCTGACATATGGCAAGGATCGTTCCTGATCTTATCAGACAAGGACTTCAACTGTTGTAAAGCGATTTGCCAAATCGCTTTGCATTTTTTAGGCTCAATGTGGGTGACTGACTATGCCGATCACCCGGCAAGCGTGTTATAATCAAGCAGGAAGATTTAACCAGGCGCCTTGCGCTGTTTGCGCCGCGCCGATTATGTATGTTTGACCGCGGTTTGGAGGTAAAAACCCCTATGTCATCCTTTATACCGACATTGCGGGAGAGTATCCGATATCGGGGCCGTCTGGGTCATTATAGCTGGTTAGCACACCGGCTTTCTGGTCTGGGCATTCTGGCTTACCTGATTATTCACGTCTGGGATACTGCGAACGCTACATTTAGTCCTGAGGTCTACCACTGGACCATTACGTTGTTTAAGCATCCATTATTTGGGTTTGGGGAGATTATGTTGATGGCGGCCCTTCTGTTCCATGCCTTCAATGGGCTACGGATTGCGCTGCTCGATTTCAAACCGGAGTGGTGGCAGCACCAGGAACAAAGCGCCCTGGTGGTGTGGGGCCTGTTTGCGCTCACTTTTGCGCCCCTGGCCATTTACATGCTCGTGAGCATTGTCAACCACTGTGCTGAACCGCCGGCATGGGCCACAAGCTGCTGGTCCTTCCCGCCCTATCCGGTGCCCGGAGGTGGGTCATGACCGCGATAAGTGACACCCGTTCACAGGGAGCTCGCTCGCGGGACATAACGGTCCGCATTGCCACTTTGCAGAATCGCAGTCCGCTGGAGCGCTATGGCTATCTTTTCATGCGCCTCACCGGCGTTGCGCTCATTGTGCTGGCTATCGGCCACATGATGATCCAGCACGTTTTGAACGACGTGCATAACCTGACGCTTGAATTTGTGCGCCAGCAATGGAGTTCGTGGGGCTGGCGGACCTATGACCTCTTCCTGCTCATCTTCGCCATCAGCCACGGCTTTAACGGCCTGCGCGTAGTGCTTGAAGATTACGTTCATGGGCAGGGCAGGGTCAAGGCAATCCGTTGGTTCCTGCTCATTTTTATGATCATTACCATCATCTGGGCCGCAATCGCCATCATCACCTTTGATGCGGGCGCCTAAGCAAAAGGTTATGTAACAAATGTCAGCAACACCCAAAGTTCATACGTATGACGCAGTCATTGTCGGCGCTGGTGGCGCCGGGTTGATGGCTGCGCTTTATGCCAGCCATGAAGCGAACGTGGCTGTTATCTCGAAGCTGTATCCCACGCGCTCGCACACAGGCGCGGCGCAGGGCGGCATCGGCGCAGCCCTGGGCAACGTGAATGAAGACCGCTGGGAGTGGCACGCGTACGACACAGTAAAAGGTTCGGACTATCTGGCCGACCAGAACGCGGTTGACGTGCTATGCCAGGAAGCGGTGGAGACGGTCATCGAGCTTGAGCACATGGGCCTGCCCTTTGACCGCCTGCCCAATGGCCGTATTTCGCAGCGCCGCTTTGGCGGTCACACCAACAACGAAACGGGCAGACCGGTGGAGCGCGCCTGTCACGCCGCGGATCGCACCGGGCATATGATTCTGCAGACGCTGTACCAGCAGTGTCTCAAGAACGACGTTCACTTTTTTGACGAATTTCACGTCGTGGACCTCATTCGCGTCGGTGACAGCGTGCGCGGCGTGGTTGTGGTGGAGATTGCCACGGGCGAGTTCCACATCTTTCACAGCAAGGCCGTTCTCTTTGCCACCGGCGGTTGGGGCCGCTGTTGGGAAGTCACTTCCAACGCCCACTCCCTGACCGGCGATGGCGCTGCTATCTGTTTACGGCGCGGCATTCCTCTGCAGGACATGGAGTTCTTCCAGTTCCACCCCACCGGCATTTTCAAGCTGGGCA
Organism: uncultured Ardenticatenaceae bacterium; assembly: GCA_964602995.1. Taxonomy (GTDB): domain Bacteria; phylum Chloroflexota; class Anaerolineae; order Promineifilales; family Promineifilaceae; genus JAAYYY01. Next base: position 11,328 of record CAZRTM010000063.1, on the reverse strand, counting down.
TTCTGATTACGGAAGGCGTCCGTGGCGAGGGCGGCGTTCTGATCAACAGCGAGGGGGAGCGCTTCATGGAGCGCTATGCGCCAACGATTAAGGATCTGGCCAGCCGCGACGTGGTCAGCCGCGCCATTTTCCTGGAGGTTCATTCAGGGCGGGGCATCAACGGCAAGAATTACGTGCACCTGGACGTACGCCCGGAGACGGTGAACTATTACTTTGAGCAGGACGGTGAGTCGCGCCGCATTGACGCCGCCTACATCGAGGCCAAATTGCCAGACATCGCCGACTTCACGCGCACCTACCTGGGTGTGGACCCTGTGAAGGAGCCGATGCCGGTGCAGCCTACGGCCCATTACGCTATGGGCGGCATCCCCACTGACCTGCATGGTCGCGTGGTGATTGATACGGCCAAGACGGTGCTACCCGGCCTCTACGCGGCGGGGGAGGTGGCCTGTGTGTCGGTGCATGGCGCGAACCGCCTGGGCACCAACTCGCTGGTGGACCTCGTCGTTTTTGGCCGTCGCTCGGGCCGCCATATGGCCCAGTTCTGCAAGGAGAGCGATCTGCTGCCGCTGCCGGAAGGGGCCGCGGACGAGGTGATTGCCGAATTCGAGCGCATCCGCAACAGCAACGGCAGCACAACGCCCTATGCCCTGCGCGAGGAGATGCAAAAGCTGATGACAGCCAAGGTCGGCGTCTTCCGCGTGGAAGAGCCGATGCGAGAAGCGGTGGAAGAGTTGGGGCAGATGCGGGAAGCGTATCGCACCGACCTGACGATTGACGATAGAGGCAAATATTTCAACACCGACTTATTGGAAGCGTGGGAGCTGGGCTGTCTGATGCAGCTTGCGGAGGTAACCGCGGTGTCGGCCCTGGCTCGCAAAGAAAGCCGCGGCGCACACGCCCGTGATGATTATCCCGAACGCAATGATGTCGAATGGCTCAAGCACACCCTGTGCCACCTGGAAGATGGGCATTACCGGCTGGATTACAAGCCGGTGGTCCTGGGCCGCTATGAACCAAAGGAACGCGTGTACTAATGGAGAATATAGATATTGGAGCGGCGACGGAAGTAACGGTAAATCTGCGCGTTCGTCGCTTTAACCCTGAAAAGGATAAACAGTCGTGGTGGGGCGAGTATACATTGGAAGGCGCATCGCCCACTGATTCCGTACTTGATTTGCTGCACCGCGTGAAGTGGACCATCGACGGCTCGCTGGCGCTGCGCCGTTCCTGCGCTCACGGTGTGTGCGGCTCGGACACGATGCGCATCAACGGCGCCAATGCCCTGGCCTGCAAGACGCTGGTGGCACGGCTGCGCAACGGCAGCGGCCCTGTAAACATCCAGGTGGAGCCGATGTACGGCCTGCCGGTGTTGAAGGACCTCATTGTCGATATGGAGCCGTTCTTTGAGCATTACCGCTCGGTCTTGCCCTACTTCATCAATGACGATCCGCCTCCGGCCGACGGTCGCGAGCGGTTGCAGTCGCCGGAAGACCGGGCGCGCTTTGACGACACGACGAAGTGCATCCTCTGCGCGGCCTGCACCACCTCCTGCCCCAGCTTCTGGGCTGATGGTCGCTACGTGGGTCCACAAGCTATTGTGCAGGCCCACCGCTTTATCTTCGATAGCCGCGACGAAGCATACGAGGAACGGCTGAATATCATGGCCGAACAGTTTGGCGTCTGGCGCTGCCGCACGATCTTCAACTGCACCAACGCCTGCCCGCGCGATATCGAGGTGACGAAGGCGATTGCCGAGGTCAAGATGGCGATTACGACCGGGAAGGTCTAGGTTTGGGGCTGTTTTGACGAAACTGGCTAATGAGAAGGGCCTCCCGCGCGGGAGGCCCTTTTTTTGATTTAGCGGCGCCAGGGTTGGAACGCTTCCAGGCTGGAGCCGCCGATGAACTCACGCAGGATGGAGTCGCTGGGCACGCGAATCTCCGGCGGCACGGGGTCGAACCACTGCAGGAAGGCCAGCAGGCGGTTGGCCTCAATGCGCTCGATGGTCCCCGGCTCCACCTGCAGCAATAGGGGTTGGGCCAGCGGCTTGAGTATGGACAGCTCGTAAACCAGGGCGGAGTTGAAGAAGACGTCGGCGTTGTTCTGGTGGGGGAAGATGTGCTTCTTCTCGCCGCGTCGCACGCTGGGCCAGCGGCGGATGGTCTCTGTGGCGTTGTAGCCGCGGGTGGCGGCGTCGCGCACAATGCGCCGCAACATGCGCGTGTCGGTGGTGGGCACGCGGTTGTGGCGGTCGAGGTTTAGCTGCGTGAAGGCCGAGATGAACATGCGGTACATTGCTTCGCCGGGCACACCTTCGGTGAGGCGCGGGTTGAGCGCGTGAATACCTTCCACAATGAGCACGTGCTGTGGGCCAATGGTCAGCTCGCTGCCCCATTTGCGTGTGCCGCTCTTGAAATCGTAGATTGGCTGTACGATGGTTCCGCCGGCCAGAAGCTCTTTCAAATGCTGCTGGAACAGGGCCAGATCTACCGCTTCCAGGGCTTCAAAGTCGTACTCGCCGCTCTCTTCGCGCGGCGTGTCTTCGCGATTCACGAAGTAGTTGTCCAGGTTGACGGCCACGGGGTGAATGCCCAGCGACAGAAGCTGCACGGCCAGGCGCTTGGCCAGGGTGGTCTTGCCGGCTGAGGTGGGGCCGGAGATGAGGATGATTTTCACCGGCGGCTGGCGATTGGCGACCTCGGTGGCAATGTTAGCCAGATGCCGTTCATGGAGCGCCTCGGCAACCAGAATTACCTCCTGGATACGACCGCTGTTGATGGCCCAATTGAGCGCTGCTACGGTGGGCGCTTCAATGACGTCCAGCCATTTATTATATTCCTGAAAGACGCGCGCCAGCCGGGGTTCGTCCTCAAAGGGTTGCAGGACCATGGGCTGGTGGCGGCGCGGGAATTGCAGAATGAAGCCCTTGTGGTAGGCGCGCAGGTCAAATTGCTGCAGATAGCCGGTGCTGGGCACCATGAAGCCGTGGAAGTAGTCGCGCACGCCGTTTAGCTCGTACAGCGTCAGGTAATCTTTGCGGCGGCGGGCGAAGAGGTCGGCTTTTTCCGTGTCGCCGCTCTCCTGGAAGAGTTGCAAGGCTTCGTCCAGCGGCATACGCACCTGGTTGATGGGCAGGTCGGCGTCTACCAGCTCGCGCATACGCTCGCGCAGGTCGTCCAACTCCTCCGCGCTCAACGGCGGCCCGTCTTTAACTTCGCAGTAGTAGCCGCCGAAGGGCATGGAGTGGTGAATGGTGATGGCCCGGTCGGGGAACAGCTCCTCTGCTGCCGCAACGAGCAGGAAGGAGAGGGAGCGCCTGTAGATGCGCACACCGTCGGAATCGGCGGTGCTGATGGGCACCAGGTCTACGTCGCTGGTCAGGCAGTGATTCAACTCCCGCAATTTGTTATTGACGAGAGCGGCGACGATGACTCCGGCGCTCTTGGGTTGCGCCACCTCAATAAACTCTTCAATGGTGGTTCCCACAGGCCCATCAAAGGCCCGGCCATCGGGAAAGCGCACCTGCACCACCTGGCGGATGGGAGCAGGTGTAATTTTGTGCTGTTTAATTTTCTCTTTGGTAGTCATGGTGAAATATCCCCTTGGAAAGGTCGGAGGGTGGAGGACCGGCGCCTGCCGTCTTGCTCCGCACCCACTCAACTTGTGATACGTTTTGTTATTCTATTGATTCCAGGTATTCAGTAATCAGGCTCACGCTCTGCTCCCGCGCTTCAGAAATGATCCCCTGCACACGCTGCAACGGCACGCGGCTGAACAGTTGCTCCTCTAGCCAGGATTGGTCTTCAAGTTTTTGTGCAAACGCCTCGGGCGTCATTTGCAGCCGTTCGGCGTAGATGGCCACGGTCTTTAGCGACGCGCCGGGCTTCATCTGTTGCACCAGCATATCACGCCAGCGGACCAGCTCGCCATCGCTGGTGAAAGGCAGCCACCTATCAGGCCTGGCGGCGGCCAGGGTGCAGGCAGCGTCTTGTGGCAGCGCGGCGAAGGCATGCCTGTCCAGGTAGGTCAACAACGTGTTGTGCGCCAGAAAGCGCTGGCGATGGTCTCCCGGCCAGTCGTCTGCTTCCACAAAGAAGGGAATGAGCACATCCCAGTACCAGCGCAGGTCGAGCAGCAGGTGGGCGCGGTAGGCGGCGATGAAGACGGCGTGGTCAGGCGCCAGCTCCTGTGGCTGCGCCAACTCAGGATAGGTTTCTAGCATCACGTCGTGCGCTCTGACACCCCGTTGTGGCGGTAGTTTGTAAAAGTGGGTGGCCTCGCGGGTCACATCCGAAATCGTTTGGAAATCTGCCGCTACGCTACCCAGGTAAAATGCGGGCCATTCGCGCGCCAGTTGGTCTGCTACTTTTTCACTTAAATTGTTGTTTGCTCGTATTTCCTCAGCAACTTCCAAATGCATAAATGGTGTAGGCATAGAGGATGGATTTTATCTCCAATTGGGCAGAAAGTAAATTAAGCGATTTGCCAAATCGCTTTACATA
>CAZRTM010000063.1:0-6723 GCA_964602995.1 uncultured Ardenticatenaceae bacterium | reverse complement strand
TAAGCGATTTGCCAAATCGCTTTACATAAGAGGTTGTGGCGCTTAGCGGTGCCAGGTGGGGCAGAGGGAGGGCGCGAACCAGCGTGTGGCCGCTCGCCCACGCAGGCGGCTGAGGCTGGGCAGACAGGCCAACAAGACGCGGGGGCTGCTGCGCGGCGCTTTCACTTCCAGCGCTGTGAGCCTCTGCGCCAACTGTGGTTCTAGTTCGTTGCTCTGGTCGAATCCACCCGCTATATCGCTCTCAGGCACAGTCAGGGCCACGGGGACGGCATGGCCCTTGATGTACAGGCCCGAAGCGGATCCGCCCGTTGACCGGTAGATGACGTGTTCCCCGTACATGTGCAGGCCAGATACCGGCTGCTCGCCCAGAATCAGTGGCTCTGACCCCTGCGGCACGTGACCACGGCGTATTTCGACGGCGATGGTCCAGCGTGTGGCAATGGAAGGGGAGACGCCGCTGCGGGCGGCGATGGCCCGGCCATAGTCGTCGAGCACGTCGGCCGCGTACTGTTGCGGCACCCGGAGATTGACGTGGTCCCAGCCCGCGCTGTAGGCGGCCAGGGCAGCGTAGAGGTCGCCGCCGGCATCGTTCAATATTCCGGTGAGAATGGCTACGCCCCAATCCAGGTTGAGGCCGGGGTTCGACAGTTCTTCCGTGGAAGGCCGCCACTCCATGCCTGGTCCAGAGGGCATGATGCCCATCAGGCCAACCGCGCCGACGTTGCTGACGGCGTTGTTGACGCCGTTGGACTCGGATTTGACCACAGCGGCCACAAAGTCGGGGTCCAGGCCGTATTCATCGGCGACGGAGGCAATCAGCGCGCTCCAATCCATGATGGCGTCGGGCCAGTAAGGGGAGAGCAACGCCGCTTCGGCAGGGCGCGGCCCCGGCAACCCGCCATTACCACCCACCGTTGCGGCTGCCTGTCCTGGTGTCGATGCAAGTATTAGCAAGACGGCGGCCAGGCCAAGCAGAAGGTACTCCCTCGGAACCCTGTTCATAGTAGCATTGTAAATTGGCGGGGGAGAGATGTCAAAGTGGGTGGAGCAGGCGGGTCAGGCGTCGGTGGCTGTTGCCGGCTCCCAGCCGTACTCCTCCAGCGTCCGCGGGTTGGCCCGCCGCCACTGTATGGCGCCGTGCCGCAGAGGCCAACTGATTTGCTCGGGAACTTCAATGGCCTGTGGCTCGCTCTTCAGCTCTGGTTCTTGCAGAAAAATCAGGTGCAGCCGCTCCTGTTCCGCTATCTGTGTCTGGCGGGAATGGGCGATGTAACAGGGGTATTTGAAGAAGATTTCCAGGTCACGCAGGAACACCTGCGTCTGGCGCCCCAGGTGGTCGAGGCCGAAAATCTCGGCGCGGGGGAAACGCTGGCCTTGCTCAAAAATCCAGCGGTAGAGGCCTATGGTATCGTGTTCCTTGCCCCAGTCGTCGAGGAGCAGGCTGGGGAAGATGTGGCGCTCGGTACCCTGCACCACCAGGGCGTAGCGCAAGAAGAGGGCGGGACCCTCCTGCTCCGCGCCGGGCGGGGCCAACAGGAGGGCGGTTTGTTCGTCCTTGCGGTACAGGCGTCCGCTAACTTTCTGGGCTAGTGGTTGCACAAGTCAGGATAGGATAAAAGAGCGAACGAAGGAGCGCGGCGCTTCTTCATAGCGCAATGCTTCTTCATAGCGCGGCGCTCCTTCGTTCCCTTCATTGGCTGGTCTTAGCTCGTCGGTGTCGCTTCTTCAATTTTTGGCCCCGCTGCTTTCACGGCCGGGGAGACGCCATCTTCAAACTGTTCGAAGTTCTTGACGAACATCTCGGCCAGCCTTGCCGCCTGGCGGTCATAGGCCTCGGCGTCTGCCCAGGTCTGGCGCGGGTGCAGTAGCTCGTCGGGCACTCCGTCTACATGGACCGGTACCTGCAGTTGATAGATGGGCACGGTGAATGACTCCACGTCATCCAGCTCTCCGGCAAGCGCTGCGCTGACCATGCGCCGCGTGTATTGCAGCTTGATGCGCTGCCCGACGCCGTATGGCCCGCCGGTCCAGCCGGTGTTCACCAGCCAGACTTTTGCGCCGTGGCGGTCAATCTTTTCGCCAAGCAGTTCGGCGTAGGCGCCGGGATGGAGCGGCATGAAGGGGGCGCCGAAACAGGCGCTGAAATCAGGTTTAGGCTCGGTGATGCCTTTCTCGGTGCCGGCTATCTTGGCCGTGTAGCCGCTGAGAAAATGGTACAGGGCCTGGTCGCGGCTCAGACGGCTGATGGGAGGCAACACGCCAAAAGCATCAGCGGTGAGGAAGACGATGTTGGTTGGGTGCCCGCCGAGTCCGCTGGGGGAGGCGTTTTCAATGTGGGTCAGGGGGTAGCTGGAGCGCGTGTTTTGCGTGAGCGTCGGGTCGGTGAAATCGACCATGCGCGTCAGCGGATCGTAGATGACATTTTCCAGGATTGTTTCAAAGCGGTGTGAGGCCTGGTAAATGAGCGGTTCACCTTCAGCAGAGAGGTTGATGACTTTGGCGTAGCAGCCACCTTCAATGTTGAAGACGCCGCGGTCGCTCCAGGCGTGTTCGTCATCGCCGATGAGCGTGCGCTCGGGGTCATTGCTCAGCGTGGTCTTGCCGGTGCCGCTGAGGCCAAAGAAGAGGGCGACGTCGTTTTCGTCCTTGCCGTAGTTGGCGCTGCAGTGCATGGGCAGGACCCCTTGCTGCGGCAGATAGAAGTTGAGCGCGCCGAAGATGCTCTTCTTAATTTCGCCTGCATATTGTGTGCCGCCTATAAGGACCATGCGCTGGTCGAAATCGACGAGGATGAAGGCGCCGCTATTGGTGCCATCCAGCTCGGGGTCGGCCTGGAAGTCGGGCACGTCAATGACGGTGAAGTCGGGCACAAACTTTTCGAGGCGCTCGGGGTCATCTTCCTGGATGAACATGTTACGCGCGAAGAGGTTGTGCCAGGCATATTCGTTGATGACGCGCACGGAGACACGGTAGCGCTCGTCAGCGCCAGCATAGCCATCAAAAATGAAAATATCGCGTTCCTGTAAGTAGGCTCGCACGCGGTTCAACAGGTTATTAAACTGCCCCTGGTCGAACGGCTTGTTCACCTTGCCCCACCAGATAGCATCCTCGCTGCTCGGCTCGCGCACGATGAATTTGTCATTGGGCGAACGGCCGGTAAATGCGCCGGTGTCGACAATGATAGAACCGTAGGGAGCCAGAAGGCCCTCATTGCGACGGAGTATTTGTTCGTAAAGGACGGGAGTGGGTAGGTGCCAGTAGACAGTACCGGCGTTACGGATGCCGTGGTTCTCAACACCGTAACGGCTCGGATTTAGGCCTATTTCCTGCATCAAGCGTACCTCCTCTGCCTGCAAGGTTGGCTGAAGTAGATAAAGCTCCACATTACCCAATAGTGGGATAAAGAGATAACGTTAGTTTAGTTGACGTTAGAGGTACGGTCAAAAAGTTGCCCTCTGGCCCCGCCATAGCTATACTACAATGCGCACGGGGCGTGGCTCAGCTTGGTAGAGCGCTCGGTTTGGGTCCGAGAGGCCGTCGGTTCGAATCCGGCCGCCCCGACAAAGGCGAATGCGCCGTCACAACAAAATAGCGTACGCGGGCATAGCTTAGTGGTAAAGCCCCGGCCTTCCAAGCCGGTGACACGGGTTCGAATCCCGTTGCCCGCTTTTTTTGTTTCTTAAGAGAATGGTGTGGGGATGCGATATATGCCTCTTTATCCCTTTTCTGACGCAATATTAGAGGCTAGGTAGTCGTGTTGACTGGTAAATAACGTCTATGCTACGATGCCAGCAATTCGCGCAGCACTTAGCTGCCGGAGGCGCCAGAGGCTCTGCGTACGCAGTCGCAGGGCCTCATCCTCTTATCGTAGGTCACTCCGCATCTGATTACACACGTTGCTGTTTGCCCCTTGATCGCCTGAAGTTTACACTCATTTTGGTCAGCTTTATGATATAGTTGGATGTAGGCGGATAGATACTTCTCTAGAAGATTCTAGGAGCTAAATTTGACTGATAATCTTTCGGAGAGCGATCGCAAAAAGACTATGCGCGCTGTAAAAAGCACGCTGACTGGGCCAGAGCGACGTCTGCGCTCGATGCTCGCTGGCATGGGTATTAGCGGTTTTAGGATGAATTATGCTGGCGCTCCTGGTAAACCGGACGTTGCGTTCCCAACGCGAAAGGTCGCTGTGTTTGTAGACGGCTGTTTCTGGCATGGATGTCCCGTTTGTGACCGTCCACTGCCGGAAACGAATCGCGAATATTGGACTCGAAAGATTGCGCGTAATATAGCTCGTGACTGGCGATATGATGAAATGCTCGCTCAAGAAGGCTGGCTCGTGTTACGTATCTGGGGACACGAGCTAAAGAAGCGGGCTGATCTGTCGGAGGTCGCTACCCGTATTGCAGACGCCTTGGATGCTAGACAAGGCGGATGAACGTTTTGATTGGAGAAATACGATGTCGCTAACGTCGAGTCAACGGCAAGAGGCAGAACGGCTGCGAGAAGTAGTGGCGCAGTGGCTGCAGGAAGAGGGACTGGCGCGGAGTACATTGGCGGGCGCTGTTGTGGTCGTAGACACCATACGAATCAAAGCGCCGTTTACGCCGGCCGACGTTTTTACACTCAATGGTCAGTTAGTGGGCGGCCGGGGTCCTTCTCTTGTCGAGATTCTTGAGCGGTATGGAGAAGAGCGAAGGCTCTTGGCAGACGGTGTGACAACCCGCTCTACCAGAAAGTTTCAAAGACTTGCTGAAGGGCTAGAGTGGGGAGTGACGTTGGAGGACTGGTCAGACGCGGCGAGACAAGAGGCTGTGAGTATAATTGCTGAGCCAGCGCTCATAGAGATCGACAAGTTTTTCCAGCGACAGCACATGAAGCTCAAGTTGGATCTTGGGGAGTCTCCGGTCATATGGATAGAACAGCTCATGGAGACGGCCAAAGACAGGAGCCAGGGACGTGTGGAGCAGCATCTTATTGGTGCAAAGCTAAAGACGCGGTTGCCCAACCATGATGTCACAGGTCATGCTGCGTTTGCTGGCGATGTTCAGACAGCCCGGAGCGGTGACTTTGTCATCGGCAACATCGTTTACCACGTCACGGCCGCGCCAGCGATAGCCGTCATTCGTAAGTGTGTAGACAACTTGCGCCAAAATCTAGCCCCCGTACTGGTGGTCCCTCGCGACAAGGTAGACATAGCACGTGGTCTGGCGCAGAGTGAGGAAGGGGCGGAACGGCGAATTAGTGTGCTGTCAATTGAAGACTTTGTAGCCAGCAATATTATCGAACTGGCGAGCGAGTACGGCGCAACGTTCGGAGACGTTTTGCAGTCAATTCTCGACATATACAACGAACTGATTGAGTCTTCGGAGACTGATGGTTCGTTGCGGATTGAGTTGGATTAGGACAGGGGATTAACTCAAGCTGGTTGGAGAACGTTCTCTAACTCTTCGACCAGTTGTGCCAGCATGTTTTCGGCGATCCAGGTAATGACAGGTACGCACACTGCGTCTCCGAATCCTGTAAGAGCCTGATTCACGTTCTTCGGTAAGGGGTAATTGTCGGGAACACCCTGGAGCCTGGCGTACTCGCGGGGCGTCATGAATCGCATGCGGACACGGCCATTGCCAGCCGCGACTACTATCTGCCGGCTGCTGCCCCCTCGTGCTGTTCTCAGACAGCCAGCCGTGTCGCCTTTACGTACTTCCGCTCGCTGCTTGCCTTGACGTCGACGTCGATAGATAGTCCTGTAACCCACAACGTCGGAAGAAGTCAACTTCTTGACGCGTTCCCGATGCGACGGGGTCATCATTTCTAGATGCTTCTGGACATCGGACTCATCCCACCATCGTGGATCGTCGTCCGACATGTACTCGATAATGTTGGATAACCCCTCACTGTTGAGCGCCGGTGGACTTGGCAAGTCCAGGAAGCGCCAATTTAGGTCGGCGTGTGATTCGACGGCGTGTACAAGCCGCTTGGTGGCGAGAGACGACGGTCGTCGTCGTAGACGCTCAAGCTTACGTCCCTCAGGTAGTCCTGGTAGGATAGAGCCAACCACAAATACCCGGATCCTACTCTGCGGAGTAAAACGTTGAGCGTTGAGGGCGATGACGTCACACCAATACCCTAGCCGATTCAGCGCTTCAATCGTAACGCGGAAGTCCTCGCCGCCATTCGAGATGAGCCATCCCGGCACATTTTCCAGCATCACAAGCGGCGGACGTTTCTCCCCTTGCGCCTCAAGGATTCGAATAAAACCCCAAAAGGCGCTCGAATGTTTGCCGGCAAGACCGTCTAGATTGCCAGCCAACGACAAATCGATGCAGGGGAAGGATGATGTAGCTAATGTAGTCTGTGGGACTGACTCTGGGTCGATATCAAATACGTCAGCGACTTGATAGTGCTCTTCGGCGTCGACATAGTATGAACTATACATTTCATACTTGCCTGGGTCGAAGTCGTTTGCAAAGTGGACTTGCCAGCCGGCCCGATTCAATCCAAGACGTACAAGACCAATTCCGGCGAAGTATTCAGCTGCTGTTAGTGGAACTTGATAATCACTGTACCCATTCGCGCCTTCCCCATTGTCTCCAATTCCCAACTTAACTGGCCGAGATAGCATTGAGTCACCTTCCACGCTGAGAAAAGACTGTCTATTGTGATTGTAAGGCAAAATCTGAAAGATACAATCTCATGCGTTCTAAGAAAGTGAAAACTTGT
>CAZRTM010000062.1:0-24465 GCA_964602995.1 uncultured Ardenticatenaceae bacterium | reverse complement strand
GCCTGTTGCATTCCAGGAAACGGCGCATAGAATTGGCTTTATGCGCACGGACCTGTTTCGAGTGGAGAGGATAGCGGCTGCACCATTTTTGCAGCTACAGCAGGCGATTGTCTCCGTCTACCGGGCGGCGTTTACGCCGCCGCCTTATGAGAAGCGGGAAGGGTCGATGCAGCAATTTGCCAATGTGCTGGAAAAACACGTGGCGCGGGAGGGGTTCCGGGCTGTGATTGCGCGCCGGGTCGACCGCGATCCGTTTCGTGACGGGAAGGCGGTGGTTGGATTTGCCTATGGTTACCACTCCAGCGCGGGCCAGTGGTGGCACGATAAGGTTGCCGCGGCCCTGGGGCGGGAAAAAGCGGCTTACTGGCTTTCCGACGCCTTTGAGTTTGTGGAGCTGGCGGTGCGCCCCACGCACCAGGGTCTGGGTCTTGGCGGGCAGTTGCACGACGCCTTGCTGGAGGGGCTGACGAACCGCACGGCTGTCCTCTCTACGCTTGACGCCGAGACTGCAGGTTTCCACCTCTACCGCAAGCGTAACTGGCAAGTTTTACTCTCGGGCTACAATTTCCCCAACGTCAGGCGTCCCTATATGATTATGGGCAAGGAGCTGTGAGCGGCGATGGATGGAGCGCGAGCCACATCCTGAGTTCACGCGCTGGCGGCAGCGGAAGCAGGGGGTGCAGGTAGCGCTCTGCACGAGCGCCACCTGCTGAGAATAATTACGTTTCTGACTCGGTGGCCGGCTGTTTCTGCTGCCGGTTGTTCTCGTTCTGGCCTGTGGGCTGGCGCGCTTTCTGGTAATCGACGGCGGCAGCCATGAAGGCGTCGAACAGCGGGTGGGGCCGGTTGGGGCGGCTCTTGAACTCAGGATGGAATTGGCTGCCTACCATGAAGGGGTGTTCTTTGATTTCGGCAATTTCCACCAGCCGGCCGTCGGGGCTGAGGCCGCTGAAGACCATACCGTTTTCTTCCAGGAGGGTACGGTACTGATTATTGAACTCCCAGCGGTGGCGGTGCCGCTCTTCAACCAGCTCCTGGCCATAAGCCGCGGCAGCACGGGTGCCGGGAACGAGGCAACAGGGGTAAGTTCCCAGGCGCATGGTGCCGCCCATATCGGCCAGGTCGTGCTGGTCGGGCATGAGGCTGATGACAGGATGTTCCGTCTTTTCATCAAATTCGGTGCTGTTGGGTTCGTCGCTGCCGAGAGCGTGGCGTGCAAGCTCGATGCACATCACCTGCATACCCAGGCAGAGGCCCAGGTAGGGCACCTTGTTCTCTCGCGCCCAGCGGGCGGCCCTAATCTTGCCTTCCACGCCACGGTAGCCAAAGCCGCCAGGCACAACAATGCCGTCGAGATGCTGCAGCCGGTCCCAGACCGGCCCTTTCTCCAGGTTGTCGGAGTGAACCCAGTCGATTTCTACGGTGCGATCATTGATGATACCGGCGTGATAGAGCGCCTCGCGCACACTCATATAGGCGTCGTGTAGCTCCACATATTTGCCTACGATGCCGATGCGAATGGTGGGGTGCGGCTTGCGAATCTGGTCAATCATCGCCTGCCAGACGCCGAGGTCCGGCTCGTGAATATGATCTTCCAGACCCAGACGCTCCACCACCAGGTCGGCCATGCCTGTGGCTTCTAGCTCCAACGGGATGTTGTAGAGAATGTCGCTGGTGACGGCGGGGATGACGGCGCTTCTGTCTACATCAGTGAAGAGCGCAATCTTTTCGAGATGCTCTTCCGGAATGGGGTGGTCGGCGCGGGCGATGATCACATCGGGCTGGATGCCAATACTGCGCAGCTCGCGCACGCTGTGCTGGGTGGGTTTGGTTTTCAGCTCGCGGCTGGCTTCCAGATAGGGTAGGAAGGTGACGTGGACATAGAGCGTGTTCTTGCGGCCTACGTCAGAACGCATCTGGCGCAGCGCCTCCAAAAAGGGCAGGCTCTCGATGTCGCCCACGGTGCCGCCCACTTCGACCATAGCGATATCGGCCTGGGTCGTTTCGGCGACGACGCGAATGAAACGTTTAATTTCGTTGGTGATATGGGGAATAACCTGAATGGTGCCGCCGAGATAGTCGCCACGGCGCTCCTTGGCGATGACCTCGGCGTAGACGCGCCCGGTCGTCACGTTGGACATCTGGCTGAGGTTAATGTTGATGAAGCGCTCGTAGTGGCCCAGGTCCAGGTCGGTCTCGGCGCCGTCCTCGGTCACGAAGACTTCGCCGTGCTGGTAGGGCGACATGGTGCCAGGATCGACGTTGATATAAGGATCAAGCTTTTGTACGGTGACGGTGAGGCCGCGGGCTTTCAAAATTCGGCCTAATGCGGCGGCGGTCACACCTTTGCCCACAGAGCTGACAACACCGCCAGTAAAGAAGATATATTTGGTCATAGTTTCCTCTTTATACTACCTCCACTTGTAGCCGCCCTACGCTTTAATACTCTATAAACTATATTCTTATACTGCTCGGGCCGGTCTCCTATGGCCCTATCGGCCCCCGCGCCCGCCGCTCTCATGTAGACAGGTGGCTCGGTCGGAGACCGGCCACAGCAAGAGAACATCTAATGTAACAGATATCTCTTAATTTTTTCAAAGAATAACGAAAGTGGGGCATGCCATCCTGGGATGACATGCCCCACTAGTGGACTCCGGTATATGGCTGTTTTAGCCAGGTCATAGTAGTCGTGCCAGATCCTCCGCGGCCCGGCTGGCATCCAGGAAAATAAGGCCCAGTTTGGCGCTGCTTCTGGCCAGCACGGTTAACACGGCATCTTCGCCGACGGCCATCAACACAATGATGCCTGAGTCGCCACTGATATAGACACGTTCCAGCCGGCCGCGGCTCAATTCGCTGGCAATACGGTCGCCCAGTGAAAGCATCGCTGCGGACATAGCCGAAATACGATCCTCGTCAACGCCTGAAGGTAGCGACGAAGCCATAATCAGGCCATCTACACTGACTACCGCGGATGCTTCTATGTCTGGCGTACCCGCCTGTAAATCACGCAGGCGATCCACCATCATTTCGGTTCGCGATCTCATCCTATACTCCTTGCCTTATTGCTCGCTGACAGGTGCCAGGAGCCAGATCTCTACTGGTAGCAATGCTCGAAGTTGCATTTGCAGTGAGAGGGTGTGGTCCGGCCTGACACGAAACGCGATTTTATGTAAGCCAGAACGCTTGCATCTTACCATATCGGTGAGGGGCTGTCAAAGAAGTATGGGCTATGTTGGAAGGCCCAAAGGTACTATTCGCAGGGAGACCATTTCACGGCTCCGAATCGAGCGCCGCCAGCCGCTCCAAAGCAGAGCGCAGGCTGTCCATCTCCTCCTGCGTTTCAGGTAACTCGCCATAGTGCACGCGCACGTAAGCATCGGTGATGAGCCGTGTTTCTGGCCCTCCACCGGGCCATAGCTCGGACAGCGTTGCCAGGTACTCATACGGTGTTTGCGACTCTACACGTGGATAGCCCTCCCTGGCGGCCAGATCGCACATCTGGCGGTAGAGGCGGCGCACGGTGGCCGCGGCGCGCAACTGGCGGAAAAGGCCGAGCCGGTCGAGTAAGCGCTGTCTCAATCCGCCTCTGCCGCCACGACTGCCGCCGGCAAGGGGGCGCTCGCCGCTGGCCCCGGGCATCTCGCGCTGGCGGAAGTAGTGGTTGAGGGCGATATAGAGGAGCAGGAGGACGACGATGATGACGAGCACAGTCAGGCCGCGGTTGATCCAGAGCAGGGTTTGTGGGTCGGGACCGTTGAGAAGGTCGAAAAGCTGGCCTATTTCGCCGTCGCCGAACTCCTGGGGTAGCTCTTCTGGCTCCACCTGTTCGATGCCTTCACCGGCCAGCAGCTCGTAGAGTAGGGCGATCAGCCATTGCAGCGGCCGCAGGATGAAGAGCAGGAGGTAGGTGGTGGTGGTGATGACGACCATGCTCAGGAATTTGACGGCATCCCAGAGTGGGGTCAGCCAGGCCATGAGCAGAGGGACACCCTGCCCGCTGAGCAGAAGGGCCAGCGCCCCGGCGGTGAGGACAACGGCCAGGCTGGTGAGGAAGATGTTGAGCACCCAGGTGGGGCGCATGGGGTAGGTATGGCCGGTCTGTTGCAGGGCGATGGCCTCGGCGCGGGTCAGGGCGGTGCTCATCAGAGCGGACAGAAAGAAGAGAAGCACGTAGGGGACGGGGGACGGAGCCTGCGGCGCCAGGCCCAGGGCGACGACGACGGGCGCCAGCAGCAGCCCACCGGCTCGCAGGCGCAGCCCGACATCCTGGATGTCTACGCGCCGGCTGGTGAGGGCCATTCCACGCCACCAGGCAAAGATGACCATGAAGAAGAGTACGAGATCCCATGTCCAGAGTGGATTGCCGCCGGTGGTGAAGTGCTGAAATAGCTCGCCGAGCCAGCCGAAGTCAAAGAGGGAGGCGGGGTCATAGAGCATGGTGCGCAGGGAGATGATGATGGTCAGGAGCAGAGCCAGCATCATCACTTTACGTTGGGTGGCGAGGGGCACATTGCTCAGGCTCATCAGGCGGCTGAGGTTAAAGGGGATAAGGATGATGAGGATGACCCAGGCAGTGAGGAGGGGAACGGGCCAGTAGACGGCCCAGGGCATAATCATGAGGGCCACGGGCATGATCAGGGCCACCTCCATCAATACCCAGAAGAGGTAAAGTAGCTCGTGGCGGGCGTAGGCCCAGGCGCTATTGAGTTGCGGGGTGGTACGGGAGAAGCTGGCTTGCCCTTCCACTTGTGCGCCGGCGTTCATGATTCGCTCTGTGCCTCATAAGCAGGGATAGTTGCCAGCGCGGCTATAGTGGCTGCCTGACTCCCCGTTGCCAATGTCACTTCATTTCCCTCAAGCTCTGCGAACACAGGCGTGTGCGGCGGCACGTGGTAGGTGAGGATGCCGTCCATGAATGGCGGCGATTCTTCGGCGAGCGAAATGAGCGCCACGCGGCGTCCGGCTTTCTTCAGGCGCGCCAGCACGGCTGCCATTTCTTCTGTGACATGGGCGGTGACCAGGACGAGGGTGGCAGGCCAGGGCAGGCGCGTGCTCTCTCGCGTCATCAGCTTTTCGATGGAAGCGGTGGCGAATTCGGTTGTTGCTGCCAGCGCTTCCAGAATGTGCGCCAGTTGTTCGGGAGAGCGGCCCGGTGGCACCCGGATCGACTGGTCTGATTTGGGGAAGGCCCCGTTGACGTAGAGGCCCACGCCCCACTTTTGCTCCACGCCGTAGCTGGCGACGGAGGCGGCGACGCTGATGGCCCGTTCCAGTTGCTGCGGTTCAAAGCCCATCCAGTGGCGGCGCATGGTGGCTACATTGAGGAAAACGGCCATCGTCATGCCCGTAGAGGGGTCGTAGACTTTGGTCTGTAGCGAGCCACGCCGCGCCGACGCTTTCCAGTGCACATCGCGGAAGCGGTCCTGGGGGTGATAGTCGCGGATGCCCTGTGTGCGGATGGGGTCGGTAAAGAGGCTGCGGCGCACGTTAAGCTCGCCAAACGGCTCTTTGGCCGGCAGCCCCAGCGCTTCCAGGGGCCAGACTTTGGGAAAGACGACGATGCGGCTGGTGTCGTCGTAATCGCGCTCGATGGTAAAGAGGGTGAAGATGTCGCCGGAGCGGTAGGTGACGGGGCCGAGTGTGTAGAAGCCGCGATGGGGAAAGGTGAGGGTGAAGCGGCGCGTAACATGGCTGTTGCCGCCGATGGTCAGGATGTTGCGCAACGTGTATTGGCCGTGCGTCTGCCCAATCATCTCCCCTATCTGACCGCTCTCAAGGGGCGCAACGGGCAGGCGGTCGTCGAAGCGCAGCCAGGTCAGGGGTAGCGACTTGAGGTTGCCGATGCTGATGGTCATGACCACTGGCTCTGTGGGGAAGACGCGCGTGCGGTCGAATGTACGCTGGTAAGTGACGCCGGTGAGGGCGTTGTCTTTCCACCAACTGCTGAGGGCGTAAATGAGGAGCAGAACGAGGCCCAGGGTGAACATGCCCACGTTGCGGCCTGCGATGAGGCCGATGATGATGAAGAGCACGGCAACCGGAATCCAGGCGTCGCTGAAGATGCTTTCCTGGCGTTCCTTAAGCAGCAGCCCGCGCGACGTGGCCACATCCTCAAAACGGGGAACGGCGCCACGCACAAGCTGCCGCGCCATCCTTCTGCGCGCCTCCTTCTGGCTGCGCCCCTCACCACGCTCAATTATGACCGGACGGGGTTCAGTAGCCATCAGAGTTCACGGACACAGTTAGAGAATGGCCCAAGCAATCCAACCAATCTCCACTCTCTAATCTCCAATCTCCCTCTGTACAACTCCGTGTTCCGCCGTTCAAGCCTCAACCGGCACAGGAACAGAGTCCACAATTTCGCGAATGACATCTTCGGGGCGACGGCCGCGCAGGCGGGTCTGGGGATTGATGATCAGGCGATGGGTGAGGACGTGGGGCGCCATCTCTTTGACGTCGTCGGGGATAACGAAGGTGCGCCCACGAATGGCAGCCAGCGCCTGACAGGTGCGATAGAGCGCCATGGTGGCCCGCGGGCTGGCGCCCAGCTCTATATCCTCATGAAGGCGCGTGGTGCGGCAGACATGGACCACATATTGGCGCACCGACGCTTCGACGCGGATTTCTTGCACCGCCTCCTGCATTTCCAGAATATCCTCAGGCTCGACCACAGGTTGCACTGTTTCCAGAGGGTCGCTGCGCTCAAAGCGTAGCAGAATGTCGTTCTCCTGCGCTTCGTCAGGGTAGCCGATGGTGACGCGCATTAAGAAGCGGTCCAACTGTGCTTCGGGCAAAGGGAAGGTCCCTTCCAGCTCTACCGGATTTTGTGTGGCCATGACCAGGAAGGGGTTGGGCAGGGGGTGGGTGGTGATATCGACCGTCACCTGGCGTTCTTGCATGGCCTCGAGCAGCGCAGACTGGGTGCGGGGCGTGGCGCGGTTAATTTCGTCGGCCAGCAGAATTTGCGAGAAGATGGGGCCGGGGCGGAAGATGAACTCCTGCTCCTTCTGATTGTAATAGTAGATGCCGGTGACGTCAGAAGGGAGCAGATCGGGAGTGAACTGTACACGTTGGAAGGTGCAGCCCAGGGAACGAGCCACCGTCTTGGCCAGAGTGGTCTTGCCGGTGCCGGGTACGTCTTCTAAGAGAAGATGGCCCCGGCAAAGCAGGGCAATGAGAGCCAGGTCAATGACGTCGTCTTTGCCGACGATGACCTTCTGTATGTTCTGGCGTAGACGAGCGGCGCTTTCGCTAATCAACTTATGCTCCCGGTGGCTTTTCAGAACGGGCTGCGCCATAAGGTTCCAGCGCGGCCAGCACCTGGTCGTGCAGGTGGCCGTTGTCGGCAATGATGCCATTTACTTTGGGCCAGGGCTTGTTGAAGGAAAAGGTGTTGTCGTCGAGGTCTACGCAACGCCCGCCGGCTTCGCGCACAAGCAAAGTCCCGGCGCAGATATCCCATTCATTCTTGGGACCGCGGCTCCAGGTGGCGTCGGCCTGCCCGGCGGCCACGCGGGCCAGCTTGTAGGCAATGCTGCCCATGACGTTCACATCGACCAACTCCTTAAAGGGATCGAACTCGCCTCGTTTCCATTCGGAGCGGCTGGCGTCAACGCGGGCGCCGGAAAGGGTGCTGCGTTGGGAGACGCCGGCCGGATTGCCGTTAAATTGGAATCCCTGCCCGCGCACCGCCGTATACAGCTCCGAGGTTGCCGGGTTGAAAATGATAGCCAGGACCGCTTCACCGGCCTGCACCAGCGCCACAGAAACGGAGAATTCGGGGATGCCCATCACAAACTCTTTGGTGCCATCGAGGGGGTCTACAACCCAAACCAGCTCTTTTTGCAGCCGTTCCGGGTTGTCGGTTGTTTCCTCACTCAGCCAGCCCGCTTCCGGGAGCAGGTCCAGCAGCCGCTCTTTGAGCAGAGCATCGGCGGCGAAGTCGGCGTCGGTAACCGGGTTATCGGGCGTTTTATCGGTCACTTCGAAGGAGGAGCGGTAGAAGCCCATAATGGCATCTCCGGCTGCCTTCGTAATTTCCACGGCATGGGCCATAATGTGAGGCCGTAACTGTTCCATGTTCCTCCATGCTGCAATTTAGTTGGTGGGATATTCTACCTGTGGTTGACGCATGCCTCAACATCTGCCACAATGGACCATTATATCGTCGCTAGTTTTATGGTAACAATAACTCATGACGCAAGTGGGCTTCAAGGAGGAAAACAAAAAGCCCGGTGCAACCGGGCTTCTCGATGCCGAAGGTGGGAGTCGAACCCACATGGGCGTAATGCCCACTACGCCCTGAACGTAGCGCGTCTGCCTATTTCGCCACTTCGGCAAGCAGAATGTAATTCTATCAACTAAAGCTGATTTGTCAACCGGATTATCTTTTTATCCGCAGCATTATATAGATATATAACATACAGTTATTAAGTTATAAAATACAATGGAACAGAATTATTATAAGGTAAGTTATGTGATTGAGGGGGGTGAGTTTCAGGGCCAGATTGTCAATCGCGAAGAGGAGCCCCAGGTGGGCGACGAAGTGTGCCTCAATGGGGCCATCTTTGAAATCGTCAAGGTGACAGAGTTAATCGCGCCCAGAGATGATTTTGGCTTTGTACACGCCACCTGTCGCTATCTACGTGACGTGGAGTAGTGAGCTGCCTATAACATTGCTCCACCGTTTGTAGTTATCAAAGGAGTGACTGATGAGCGTTACCATTCCTGAGAGCCATCAATGGCTGTTGGAAGATGTAGTCGTTGCTACGTTAGGCACCCTGATGCCAGAAGGTGCGCCCCAGGTGCACATGATCTGGTTCGATTATGACGGGCAATACCTGCGTATTAACACAGCGGAGGGACGGCAGAAGGACAAGAATCTACGCCAGCGGCCGTATGCGACGTTCCTGCTGGTGGCGCCGGACAACCCTTACTTCTATCTGGAGCTGCGCGGCAAAGTGGCTGAGCGCGTTCTGGGGGACGAAGCCGTTGCCCATATGGGCGTGCTGGCCAAGCGCTATCTGGGTCAGGATGAGTTTGAGCCATCCGGCGAGACGCGGGTCATGTACAAAATCGAACCGCAGCATGTCGTCGTCTACGGTGGAGAAATATAGCGAGGTCAGGGGGGAGCCAGGCTTCAGCAGCGTCAGACGAAATCGACCGCTTCGGCGGCTAACTTTGCTGCTTCATCGAGGCCCTGCAGCTCTCCCCCTCGTTCTCCTTTGACATTCTTCCACGTTACCCGGTAATGTTGCAGGAGCTGGTCCAGCTCCTGCCATAAATCGGCGTTGGCTACCGGTTTGCCGTCGCGCTTTTGCCAGTTGCGCCGCCGCCAGCCGTGGATCCAGTTGGTCACGCCCTGGTAAAGGTAATCGGAGGTGGTGAGGAGCTGAGCTTCAGAGCCGGGTGGGAGGAGCTTCAGACCCTCAATGGCGGCGCGCACTTCCATGCGGTTGTTGGTGGTGCCAGGCTCCGAGCCGCTGGCCTGGATGGTGCCCTCTTTGCTTTCCAGCACCACGCCCCAGCCGCCAGGGCCGGGATTACCTTTGCAGGAGGCGCGCAGGTAGAGGCGGGGGGCGTCGGGCGAAACGGTGAGGTCTGGCGTGATTTCCAGGCGCGCCTGTCGCGCCAGCTCATCAACGCGCTCATTGAGAGGGTTGCCGCTGTGCCCGCGCACCCAATGCCATTCAATTTCGTGTTCTTTGACCAGCCGATCCAGCTTCTGCCAGAGGTCGGCGTTGGAGACCGGCTTGTTCCCAGCGGTGCGCCACCCTTTCTTGCGCCAGCTATCGATCCACATGGTGATGCCGCGGCGCAGGTATTCAGAGTCGGTGTGGAACTCGATTTCGCTGGGTCGATTGAGCGCTTCAAGCGCCTTGACTGCGGCGGTCAGCTCCATGCGGTTATTGGTGGTGTGAGGCTCGTTGCCGGTCAGCACCTTCTCGTGCTGGCCATAGCGCAGGAGCGCAGCCCAACCGCCGATGCCGGGGTTGGGATCTGCGCCGCCGTCCGTATAGATGGTGACTTTCACCTCTTGCCCAGGGCCTGGATCATCTCTTCGACTGAAGTGAACTTGACACGCGGGCAGCCCTGCTTCTCACCCCTTGCCATTTCCATTTCGTCCAGCTTTTGCCAGTCGGCAAAGGAGAAGTAGAGCGGCTGTTTCTTCTCGACCAGGGCCTCGGCGGCAGCGGCGGAGGGCATTTCTGGTTCCAGGATGCGCCCGGCGGCAACGTCGTCGAGCATCGCTTCGACGGTCTCCACGGCGTCAGGCTTATTGGTGCCAATGACGCCCGTTGCACCGCGCTTGATCCAGCCGGCTGTATATAGCCCGCAAAGCGGTGCATCCGTTTTGGGATCCATCACGCGGCCGGCTTCATTAAGGATAACGCCCCAGCTATCTTTGAAGGGCACACCGGGCAGTGGCACGCCGGTATAGCCGATGGAACGGAAAACGAGGCCGGCTTCCAGCTCCTCATACTCGCCGGTGGGACGTGAGCGCAGCGTGCCCGCATCGGTCTTATATAGCTCGTTCTTGACCAGCTTCACGCCGGCTACTTCACCGCGCTCGTTGCCGATGATTTCAACTGGCGAAACGAGGAAGCGCAGCACCAGTTTGCGTGCTTTGGGGGCCGAGGGGTTGTGGGCGAAGCTCTGGATGATTTCTACCTTGCGCACTGTGGCGCGGTCGGCATTTTCGGCCAATGCCTCTTCGCTGAGAGGGTCCAGCTCCGCTTCTTCGAGGAGAGCATGGACATCGGCGTCTTCCATTTCGCCCAGCTCTTTGACCTCGGGCGCCGTAAACGCTGCCTGCGCCGGTCCGCGCCGCCCGAGCATGTAGACCTCTTTGATGTTGCTGTTGCGCAGCGCTTCCAGCGCGTAGTCGGCAATATCGGTGCGCGCCAGCTCTTCGGGGGTGCGGCAGAGGATGCGGCAGACGTCAACGGCTACGTTGCCAACGCCAATGACGACGGCCCGCTCCGCAGACAGGTCAAATTGGCAATCGCGAAAATCGGGATGGCCGTTATACCAGGCCACAAATTCGGTTGCGGCGTGGCTGCCCTTCAGCTCTTCGCCCGGAATGCCCAGCGAGCGGTCAGTCTGCGCGCCGGTGGTGAAGACGATCTGGTGATAATATTTTTTCAGCTCGTCGAGCGTGATGTCACTTCCCAGCTCCACGTTGCCGTAGAAACGGAATTCGGGCCGTTTGGCTATGCGCTCGAACACTTTGGTGACGGACTTAATCTTCTGGTGGTCTGGGGCCACGCCGTAACGCACGAGGCCGTAGGGTGTAGGTAGACGTTCATACATGTCTACCTCGACCTTCAGTTGCTTTTGTTTGAATAGCTGTTCTGCTGTGTAGAATCCGGTCGGCCCCGCCCCAATAATGGCAACACGGAGGGGTGTTGCCTCAGTGCCAACACTAGACATTATGGTGACTCCTTTGGTCGACGTTTGTACGCTGTGCCTGTACGTTGCGTCAGGTTTCGTCTGCTAACAATTGTGTTTCCAGGGTATCGATTTCGCCGCGATATTGGTCGCGTTGAACTTTGAGAATGTCGCCGATAGAGATGATGCCGATGAGCTTACCGTTATCGACCACCGGCAGGTGACGGAAGCGCCTTTCGGTCATGGTGTTTATCACGGAGATAAGATCATCCTGGGGTACGCCGGTTATGACCTTGTGGGTCATCAACTCACTAACCGGTTGAGAAAAGACGTCTTCGTCCTCTGCGGCGCGGCGGATAATATCTCGCTCAGAGATGATGCCTACCGGGTTGTCGTTTTCCTCACCTACGACTACAAGAGCACCGATGTTGTGCCTGGTTAGTAAGGCCACCGCTTCCCGCACCGGCTGTTCGGGGCGGATGGTAATGACAGGGCCGCTCTTCGTCGCCAGAATGCGCATCAGTTTCATGGCTTTCCTTCTCCCAAAATAGTGTAGGACGCATTTTTCAGCGTCCTACACCCATTCGTTACTGCATTATAGAAGATGGAACCAGAGGCGACAACGTCTTAACTAACGACCGCCTGTCACGTTGTGCAAGGCATCGCAGGCCGGGCAGTTGCCGTCAGGCCGTACCATTGCGTACCCTGCTTGAGGATCGCCGCCAGCATCGTAGTAGGTGAAGTTCATGTTGAAGATGATGAGCAGGCGCACGCGGTTGCTGCTGGCAGCGAGGCTGACGGTTTCGGCCAGCCATTGGGCATGTTCAGCCACGGAGGTGCCGCCGGCCCAGCCGAACGCTGCAGGCAGGCCGGGATAGCCTTCGCCGGAGAGGTAGCCAAGCTCTGTGAAGCAGAGGGGCCGCGAACCGTTAAAGGCGTTGTAGTAGAGGTTGACCATGGGCTGGTAATACCAGCTATAGTGGCTGCCGCCAGGATGGCCGCTGCTGGCGTGGGGCGAGGTGGCGCCGGCGTTGAAGTGGATGCCGATGCAGTCCATATAGTTGGCTGCGCCTGCAGCAGCCATGCCTGCCACGTAGCGGTTGTCGGCCCAGGCGTTGGTGCCATTGTCGAAACCGGTTGGGGACGGCGCGCCGCTGATGACCATCACGTTGGGATTGGCGTTCTTGATGGCGTTGTAAGAGGGGCGCAGGACGTCGTTGACGTAAGCAGTGGGGTTAATCTGGCCCGCGGGCCATTCGCGGTCGATGTTTTGCTCGTTCCAGACTTCGATGGCATCGGGGCCGTGGGCAGCCACGCCGCCGACAAAGGCCGCGTAGGCGTTGAAGTCAAGGGAGCCGGGGCTGGGATAGAGGTTGGCGCCGGGAATGCTGAGCAAAATCTTGAAGCCGTGGTTGTGCGCTTCCTGAATCAGGCCGGCCAGAGCGTTGGGGTCATCGCCTGGACTCCACTTGTGCTGGAACTTAACCCAGTTCATGCCGGCGTGTCGCATGCGGTTGACCTCGCTGAAGCTAACGACCTGGCCGCCAATCTCCAGCCCGGAAGTGGAGGGAGCAGGGGCTGGCGCTGGAGCAGGAGCGGGGGCCGGCGTGGTGCCGCCGCCGCCGGGCACCTGTAAGACCTGACCCACATGAATGATGTTGGGATTGGCCAGATTGTTCAGCGCTGCCAGCTCCTGGTAGGTTGTGCCGAACTGGCGGGCAATGGAGCTGAGGGTGTCGCCGGGCTGCACCGTGTAGGTGCCCCCACTGGGCGCTGGCTGGGGAGCTGGCGCCGGAGCAGGGCTGGGGTCCTGTTGGGGCGGCGGCTGGTTGCCACTGCCATCCCCGGGAATGGTCAGGACCTGGCCGACATGAATGATGTTGGGGTTGACGATGTTGTTCATGGCGACGATGGCTTCAACGGACGTGTTATAACGCCGCGCCAGCGCCGATAGTGTGTCGCCGGGTTGCACAGTATAACTGAAGTCGGCTGACGCTGGAGAAGTGAGCAACAGGGAAAATAGTAAAATAACTGGGACAATGGTCCACCGGACCGCTTTCCACCGGGTAAGGGTCCACTGGACTGGGGTTCGCCAATAGTTCTTCATGAAAATCCTCCCACCTGTAAAAGGCTTTGATATGAGCATTGTTTTGTTCCTCCACACGGAGCGACTGATGCCCATATTATAGATAGCTCCCGGCGCCTTACAAGTGATTGCTGCCTTTTCCTGGCCGCCAGAGCTTGTCCTGAGGTATGGAAAGAATGGTGGCGCTCTACCGTCGTGGCAATCGGCAGTCTGACCCAGTTGAGGTATACTAAGTCGCGATGTGTATTGCTTTTATCCCTGTACCATCTGAGCAGGAAAACTAGATGACATTACCAAAAATAAGTGAAAGGCCTGAACTGGCTGACGTACAATATTGCGACAATATTCTGGAAACGATTGGACAGACACCACTGGTGCGGCTGAACTCTGTGGGCCGCGACTTGCCCTGTACCATTCTGGTGAAAGTGGAGTTTTTTAACCCGGGTGGTTCCGTGAAGGACCGCATTGGACCGGCGATTATCGAAGAGGCAGAACGGAGCGGACGCCTACAGCCGGGCGGCACGATTGTTGAGGCAACCTCGGGTAATACGGGGGTGGGTCTGGCCATCACGGCGGCGATCAAAGGGTATCGTTGCATCTTCGTTATGCCCGACAAGATGTCGGAGGAAAAGATCCGGCTGTTGCGAGCCTTTGGCGCTCGCGTGGTGGTGACGCCAACGGCGGTGGAGCCGGATGACCCGCGCAGTTACTACTCTGTGGCGCGGCGGTTGGTGGAAGAGACGCCAAACGCGGTTCTGGCCAACCAGTATGAGAACCCGGAAAACCCGCAGGCGCACTACGATATGACCGGGCCTGAAATCTGGGAACAGACGCAAGGTCGCATTACCCACTTTGTAGCCGGTATGGGCACAGGCGGTACGATTTCGGGGGTGGGGCGCTATCTGAAAGAGCAGAACCCGAACGTCAAAGTAGTTGGCGTGGACCCCATTGGGTCTATTCTCTACGAGTTGAAGCGTAGCGGGCAGTTCGTGAAGGCCGAAAGCTATAAGGTAGAAGGCATCGGTGAAGATTTCTTGCCGGGTACGACCGACTTGAGCATTGTGGATGAGATTGTGCAGGTCACCGACCGCGATAGTTTCCTGACGACGCGGCGGTTGGTGCGTGAAGAAGGTATCTTCTGCGGCGGCTCTTCTGGGTCTGCCGTGCAGGGGGCGATTCAGTACGCCCGCGAGCATGAGCTGGGCCAAGATGACCTGATTGTCGTCATTTTGCCCGACTCCGGCTCCCGTTATCTGAGCAAGCTGTTTAATGATGACTGGATGCGGGAAAACGGCTTCCTGGAGCGTACCTGGGTAGACTTCCAGGCGGTGGACATTCAGCGAGCCAAGGCTGAAGATACGGTCATCACAGCGCGCGTCAACGACCGCCTGACAGATGTGGTTGGCTTGCTGAAGAAGTATGGTGTCTCGCAGTTGCCGGTGGTGGATGATGATGGCAACCTGGTGGGGTTGGTGCGCGAGATTGACCTGCTGAACCATATGTTGACGGCGGGCCACAAGCACGGCCGCGACGAGACCATCGAGACGATGATTGATCGCAACGTGGCCGTGGTGCAGCCCAACACCACGTTGGAATCGCTGATGGGCATTTTAAGCCACCAGCGCGCGGTGGTCATTACCAGCGGCGAACGGGTACAGGGCATCCTGACACAGATTGACCTGCTCGACTTCCTGGCGGCGCAGGTTGGGCAGGAGCATTGATGAATTGTGAAGATTGCTTGAGAAATAAAGCACAAGTATAATCGCCTGCGGTTAGCGGTTAGCCATAGACCAATCTAGAGGGACTTTTTATGAATTTGTTTACTCTTGCCGGAATCGTCGGTATCCTGGTCATCTTGTTCGGCGTTGTGATGGCCGCCATCTCTGTGGTGCTTAGCCGGGCAGTCGTCGAAAACGAACTGGCAATGGAGCAGGAAAAGACGTCGGTTAACCCGGCGCTGACTTTGGGCTTCGAGATTCCAGTGGACGCTGATGTGCCAGATCAGATTGCAGCAGCGCGCAGACTGGCGGCCATGCAAGCAGCGGCGCTGCCACGTGGCGCCAACATGCGCATTGGCCGTCTTGGCGCTGAGACCACGGAAGGGGCAGGCGATGCGGTAGAACAAGATCCACTGACTGCGGTAAAGATTGCTGCCTTCCATACCTGGCAGGGCGCCAAGGTCGGGCCGCCGCCCGTTAGCGGCGTGGAGGAAACGCCGGTGGCGCGCCAGGCGGCAGCGGCCCCGTCCAAGAAGCCGGAAGATCTGGTACCGGGCAAGGACTATCCCTTCATTGAGATTACAGATGGTATGTCGCCGGATGAAGTGCGGCGGGCGCGTATTGCGAACGCCCGCGCTCGTTCGGCTGCGGTGAAAGCGCTGAAACAGCAGGCGGCGGGAGGAGCTCCAGTGCCACAAGAAGGGGCGCCGGCCGGTGAACCGGTGGTGGCCCAGGCGCAAAAGGCGGCCCCGACTGCCGCAGCTGCGGCAGCCACTGGCATCGCCGAACCGCAGTATATTGATATCACAGACGATATGTCGCCTGACGAGGTGCGCAAGGCGCGTATCGCCAATGCCCGCGCCCGTTCTGCTTATATGAAGGCGTTGAAAGCAGCAGGCGTGGACCCCAGCCAGAAGACGGAACGCGCCGAGCAGCCCGCAGCGGCCCCGGCGGCAACGGCAGAATCGGCCCAGGCAGCCACGGTGGCCGAGCCGACGCCGGCCACGGGACGCGAAGCTGTGGCTGTTCCCGCAGACGTTGGACAGCCAGACTACATCGAGATTACAGACGACATGTCGCCTGACGAAGTGCGCAAAGCACGTGTCGCCAATGCCCGCGAGCGTTCCCGTTTCTACAAGGCGTTGAAAGACCGTGGTATTGACCCCAAGGAGTGGGAAGCGCAGCAGGAGCAGGGCGCGCCGGCGCCGTCTCAGGTGAAGGCTGCTGAGGTTGCGGCGAAGGCTGAGGCGCAGCAAGAAGAAGCGGCGGCAGCCCCGGCTGAGGCTCAGGCTGAGCCTGAGGTGGCCGCAGCGGCCTCCGCCAGTGGTGGTACAGTACAAATTCCGTCGAACATTCCCCGGCCGGATTACATTGAAATTACGGATGATATGCCGGCTGACGAGGTGAGACGTGCCCGTGTGCATAATGCCAGAGAGCGCTCGGCGTTTTATAAGGCGTTGAAGGCAGCGGGCATCGACCCTAAAGAAGTGGCTGAAAGCCAGTAAGAAGCAGTTTCTGCTTTTTTGCAAAGCTGTAATTGATAACGGCCTCTCGTAGTAGAGGCCGTTTTGCTTCTGGCCCTGGTTTAAGCGGCCTGGAATGGCAATGAAATGGAAGTTCCAATAGTGTTCTTACGCGGGCGGGGGATGATAGCCTCGTCGCGATTTTGAGCGTATGTTAAAATTAATCGGATCATGCTACTAGATTACCGAGTTCTGGAACGAGAATATTTGCTGGCGATCAGCCGGGCGCTGACGGCCGAGCTGGACCTCAGCGACGTGTTGCGCATTATCGTACGCGCCGCCGTGGAGCTGGTGTCGGGCCGGGCGGGCATTATTGCCCTGGCCAACCCCATGGATGAGACGTTCCGCGTGGCTGCGGTCTACGGCATTCCCCCGGAGCATATCAGCCACTTTGACCCTATGCTGCAAGGTCTGCCTTATCGGGAAGGGCACGAACATGATGCCATTCCTGAGCTGACGCGACGCATGCAGGAGCTGGCGCGAGAGGCGGACCTGGGGCTGACCCAGGTGATCCGGTTGCCGATGATTAGCGGCGACACGGTCGTGGGCATGATTTATGTCTTCCAGACAGGCAACTACCGCTTCCGCAGCGACGCCTCGAATTTGTTGCGGAGCTTTGCCGATCAGGCGGCGATTGCGGTCCGGAATGCCCGGCTTTATGAAGCGGTCATTGCCGAGAAGCAGCGGCTGGACGCTATTCTGGAGCAGAGCGCTGACGGTGTGATGATTCTGGACCCACATCTGGAGATTAACGTCTTTAACCGGGCGTTGAGCCAGATGACGGGCTGGCCGGCGGCGAAAGCAATCGGCAAAACGCACGACGAGGTGATTCGCTGGCAGTCGCTGGAAACAGAGATGGATCTAAACATGGCGCTGGCCAACGGCTGGCCTTTGCCCCACGCAGCACACCTTTACGTGGAAGGGGAAATGGAGCGGCCCGATGGCTCGACCGTCAGCCTGGGTATCACCTACGCGCCGTTGCTGGATATCAGTGGGCGTATGACGGACATTATCGCCAATGTGCGCGACCTGAGCCGTTACCGGGAAGAGCAAGAGCTGCAGAAGACGTTTATTTCTGTGATCAGCCACGAGCTGAAGACGCCGGTATCGATTATCAAGGGGTACGCCGGCACCCTGCGCCGCCAGCAGGAAGCCAATTGGCCGCCGGAGGTGCTGGATGAGTACCTCTCGGTTATTGAAGAAGAGGCGGACCAGCTTACTGAGTTGATTGACCGCCTTCTGGAAGCCTCGCGCTTGCAGGCCGGGACCTTCAAGCTGGAGCTGGACGAGGTGTGGTTGCCCAAAATCGCCCGTTCCGTGGCGCGCAAGTTCAGCAGCCAGACCAGGAAGCATACCATTGAGGTCACATTCCCGGATGATTTTCCGGTGATTCGCGGCGACGAGCGTCGCCTGACCCAGGTATTGAATAATCTGGTGAGCAATGCCATTAAATATTCACCCAAAGGCGGTAAGATTGAGGTCAGCGGCTCGGTAAATCCGGAATATGTGATGGTTTCGGTTCGTGACGAGGGGATTGGTATCGCGGAACACGAGGAGCACCGCATATTTGAAAAGTTTTCGCGCCTGGACAATGCATTGAGCCGCAAGACAGAGGGTACAGGCCTGGGGTTGTTCCTGACCAAAGCGATTGTGGAGGCGCATGGTGGGCGTATCTGGTTTAACAGCAATCGTGAGGGTGAGAGCGATGAGGAAGCATCGGGCACCACTTTCACCCTATGTCTGCCGCGAGAGGCAAAAATTCAGCAGGACGTAGAGCAGGTAGAATCAGCGAGTTGAGTAGAAACGTGAGTGGAGACTGGAGGCCGGCAGGGATGGTTACTGACCTGGATTTTCTGGCTGCACTTTCGTAAAAGTGAGATTGTAGATGCAGACACAAATTGTATGTCCAAGATGTCAGACGCCCTTCATGGCGGAGATCCACCAGGTGATCGACGCCGGCCGTAATCCGCAACTGAAGTATGAGCTGTTGAACGGCACGTTAAATCTTTTCGTCTGCCCTAATTGCGGCACTTCGGGCCAGATGGCAACGCCGCTCCTTTATCACGATCCGGAGCACGAGCTGTTCATGGTTCACGTGCCGATGGAGATGAATTTGCCGCACGAGGAGCAGCAGCGCGTCATCGGGCAGATGGTGCAGGAAGCGATGCGCCAGATTCCTCGCGAGGAGCAGCGCGGCTATATGCTGCAACCACAGGAAGTGATCCGTTACCAGACGTTTTTGGAGAAGATCCTGGAAACGGAGGGCGTGACGACGGAAATGCTGGAACGGCAGCGGCAGCAGAGCCAGCTTTTGCAGGACATGGCTACTGGCGACAAACCGACCCGTGAGCGACTGCTGGAAGAGCGGGCGGACATGATTGACGAGACGTTCCTGGCCATGCTGCGCAGCACCATCGAAGCGGCTCAGCAGCAGAACAACAACGAGCTGCTGATTAAGCTGACCAACCTGCAGGCGAGGCTATTGACTGAGACGGAAGTGGGGCGCAAGGTGGAGAAGCGGCAGAGCGCCCTGCGCGCTTTCCAGAAGGACGTGCAGAAGCAGCAAGGGCTGACGCCAGAGATGCTGGCGAAACATGTGGTGCGCAACCGTGAGGACGAGGGAACGGTGAATGCCCTGATTAGCATGGGGCAGCAGGCGTTTAACTATGAGTTTTTCAGCAAGCTGACGGAACAGGTGGAGCAGGCAGCGCGAGAAGGGCGCAAGGAAGAGGCCAAGCAGTTGACACAGCTGCGCCAGAATTTGCTGGAGCTGCAGCGCGAGCTTCAGGAACAGTCACAGCAGGTGTTGAACCAGGCGATGGACACACTGCAGTCCATTATGGAGGCCGAGGACCAGAAGGCTGCTGTTCAGGAGAACCTGGGCCGCATCGACGATACGTTCATGTATGTGCTTTCGGCCATGATTGCCCAGACTGAGCAGCAGGGCCAGACAGAGCAGGTGCGGCAGTTGCGGCGGGTTCAGGAGCTGATTATGGAAGAGGCGGAACAGCAGGTGCCGCCACAGATCCGGGTTATCAACCGTTTGCTGCGGGCTGAGTCGGAAGCAGACCAGCGTCGCATTCTGGATGAAAACAGCGAGCAGCTGACGCCGGAACTGGTGCAGATGCTGGGCGCGCTGGCTCAAGAGATCGAGGCAGATGGGCAAGGCGAAGGCGCGGAGATGGCAGAACGCATTCGCCAGGTGCAGGCGATTGTCGAGATGCGCGTGGGTCAGAACCAGCCAGGGACGACCCAGTCCGGCATTCTGCGGCCCTAAATGGTTGTGGGTTTGCGGCGCTGAATGACCTGGGCTTTGGATTGGTGCAGGGTTCAGTGAGGTTCGTTGTCCAGCCGGAAGCCGTGGCCACGAACGGTAACAACGTATTCGTACTCGTCAAGTTCGGCGAGCCGGTCGCGCAGACGGCGCACCAGAGCATCAATGGCCTGCTCTGAAACGCCGATGCCGTCTGTGCCGGGCCAAACGGCCTCGACAATGGCGTCGCGGTCTACCACGGCTCCCTCGGCTTCATATAATGTTTGGAGGAGACGAAACTGTGCCAGAGATAATGGAGGATCAAGTTCCATACCGCTGATACTGACAGCTCGCTGGTCGACGTCAAGCACAAGGTTCCCGGTTGAAGATGGTTGCTCAAAGGTCAGTGGTAAGGTTGCATCGGTCCCCACAAACATCAGCTTTACACAGAGCGCGATTTGAATCTCATCGCCATCTTGTAAGGGGGCGCTGCCGGCAACCTGCACACCATTGAGGTGCGTGCCGTTCTTGCTCTGAAGGTCATGCAAGACGTACTGGCCATTGTCGCGAGTAATCTTCACGTGGTGTCGCGAGACTTGTCGTTCGGGTAGGACAATGTTGCAATCACTGCCACGCCCGATGATGAATGGGTCCTGGTCGATGGCCCACTGCTGTCCGGCAAGCTCTCCCTCACTAGCAAGGATTACTGGCTTCTCGTTCATCTTCCGTTTGCCTCAGATATCTGTAATAATTGCGATTTGCGACTGAAGAGAAATGTTACCACCTCTACCAAACAATACTATTTTACGCGAACGCTATAAGATCACCAATATTGTAGGGCAGGGTGGTATGGGAAGCATCTATCGAGCGGAGGATTTGCGTCTCCCAGGCCGTCTCTGTGCCATAAAAGAAGTTCAACCTGATCCGGGCGCATCGCCTGAGCTACAGAAACAGGCACAGGAGCAGTTCCTGCAAGAAGCGAGCATCCTGGCCCGCCTGGACCACCCCAATTTACCAAAGGTTTCGGACTTCTTCCACCAGGGAGAGCGGGAATACCTGGTGATGGATTACGTGCCGGGAAACGACCTGCAGCAGATCAGCCAGGAAACGTGGGGCACGGGCCAGCCATTGTCGGAAGAACAGGTGCTTTCCTGGGCGGAGCAGATTTTGGATGCGCTGATTTACCTGCATGAACACGACCCGCCAGTCCTACACCGTGATATCAAGCCGGCAAACATCAAGCTGACGCCGTCGAACCGTATCAAACTGGTCGATTTTGGACTGGTGAAGCTGATGGACCACGACGATGCGCGGACAATTACAGTGGTGCAGGGAAGGGGCACCGCGCTCTATACACCGTTAGAGCAGTATGGCGGCGACGGCGGCCATACGGACGTTCGCTCTGATATTTATGCCCTGGGCGCCACTCTCTACCATCTGTTGACGGGACAGGCGCCGCCCTCGGCGAAGAACCGCTTCCTGACGCCGGGCAACCTGCGCCCTCCGCACGTGCTGAACCCTGCAGTTAGCGTCAAGACGTCGGAGACCATCATGTGGGCGATGGAAATGCACCCCGACCACCGGCCGGCCGATTTGCAACAATTTGCGGGCGCGTTGCTTGGTGACGGGCGGCGTCCGGAGCGCATTTCTGGAGCGGCGAGCGCGCCATCGTTTGCCGATGCCATCCGTGATAATCGCTTCCTCTTTCTGGCTGCATTGGTCTTGTTTATTTTAGCTATTGTCGTAACGCTACTTTAGCTTGACAGTTGCATGTTCCATCGCTATATTTTGAAAAGGAACTATTCTGCCTCGTGTAATCATTCATCCTGGTGGACCGGTCAAAATACAGCAAGGAGACGGGTTAAATGGCAAGTGTAACATACGAAAACGTTTACAAACGGTTCGGCGACGTTGAAGTTATCACGGACATGAACGTTGAGATCAAGGACAAGGAGTTCGTGGTCTTCGTCGGCCCCTCAGGATGCGGTAAGTCGACTCTCCTGCGCCTGCTAGCCGGTCTGGAAGAGATCAGTGAAGGCGAGATTTATATCGGCGACCGTATTGTGAATGATGTTCCGCCGAAAGATCGGGATATCGCTATGGTATTCCAGTCGTACGCGCTTTATCCCCATATGTCGGTCTACGACAATATGGCCTTTGGTCTGAAGCTGCGCCGTACGCCGAAAGAAGAAATTGACCGCCGCGTTAAGGAAGCAGCGGAAATTCTGGGTCTGGCCCATCTGCTGGACCGCAAGCCGAAGGCGCTCTCCGGTGGCCAGCGCCAGCGCGTGGCCGTAGGCCGTGCTATCGTTCGCGAGCCGGCGGTGTTCCTCATGGACGAGCCGCTCTCGAACCTGGACGCCAAGCTGCGCGTGACAGCCCGCGCCGAGATTTCCAAACTGCACAAGCGGCTGGGCACGACGTTCATTTACGTGACCCATGATCAGGTCGAGGCCATGACAATGGGCGACCGTATTCTGGTGCTGATGGACGGTGTGCTGCAGCAAATTGACACGCCGCGTACCCTCTATGAAGAGCCGAACAACCTGTTCGTTGCCGGTTTCATCGGCAGCCCCAGCATGAACTTCTTCGACGCCACGGTGGTGGGTGAGGAAGGCAATATGTATGTGGACACCGGTGACTTCCGCATTCAGGTGCCTGAGAGTCGGAAATCAGCGTATGATCCCTATGTGGGCAAGGAAGTGATTTTAGGCATGCGCCCGGAACATATCCATGCCCGCGAGTACGCGCCACCGCTCACCACGACTTCCCCGCTGCAGGCCACGGTAGATGTCGTCGAGCTGTTGGGCCACGAGCTGCACCTCTATCTCGATAGCGGGCAGAACAACTTCGTGGCCACGGTCGATACCCGCCTGGCTCCTTCCATCGGACAGGAGCTTGATCTGGTGATGGATACTGACCGCATGCACCTCTTCGACAAGACCACTGAACTGGCAATCCGTTAATTTCCCTGTTTTGTACCCCAAAGCCGCTGCCCGGCTGGGCAGCGGCTTTTTTGTTGAACTTTTTACTGTGCATAACATAACGCGGTGACCTGCGTGGGCGGGTGATGCAGACCAGCCGTTGTTACGGGTAACTGACTATGACAGACCGTAAAGTTTGGCTTGCCTTCTTCTTGCTGGCTATTGCCTGGGGAACGTCATTCCTCTTTATCAAAATTGCCGTGCAAACATTGCCGCCGCTGACAGTGGTTGCCGCACGCTTGCTGATCGGCAGCACCGGGTTGTTGCTTATTATGCGCTGGCAGGGGATGAGTTTGCCTCGAACCCGCTCCACCTGGTTAGACCTGATTGTCGTGGGCGTTGTCAACGTTGGGATTCCCTTTATGCTCATCGTCTGGGCCGAATCGGGGGAGCAGGGGCTGGATAGCGGTGTGGCTTCCGTCCTGAACAGCACCGTGCCCCTGTTCAGCATCATCATCGCCGCTGTGCTCTTGCGCATGGAGACGGTGACGGGCGGTAAGGTGTTGGGGTTACTCATTGGCTTCGCCGGTGTTGTCTTGCTCCTAAGCCGGGATACGGTGGAGCAGGCCAGTAGTTTTCTGCCCTACGCAGCGATGGTCATGGCTGCCATCTGCTATGCGGCGGGAACAGTCTATGCGCGCCGTCGCCTGCACGGCATTCAGCCGGTCATTCTGGCGACAGGGCAGCTCATCGTTGCCGCCACTCTGGTCACCTTTCTGGCGCTGCTCGTGGACGATTTCAACCTGCAGGCATTTACGCCTACGACCATTCTGGCCTTAGTATGGCTGGGGTTGCTCGGTTCCTGCATCGCCTACATTCTCTACTTCTTCATTCTGCAAGAGTGGGGCGCGACACGCACGCTGCTGGTGACTTACGTGGTACCGGTCGTTGGCGTCACTGCGGGCGTCTTGTTTCTGGATGAGCGGGTGGACTGGCGACTGTTTGTTGGCGCGCTGATGATTTTGAGTGGGGTTGGGTTGGTGAACTTGCGACGCCCCCGCCGCAAGGTGGCGGCTGAACAGGTCTCGTCCTGACTATGTTGGGCCGGGGCAGGGAAAAAAGGTATTGATGCCCGTAGCAAATCACAAGCCTGGAGAAACGTTTGATATTCAGTTTGTCTGGCAGCTTCCAGACGGTGACTTTGTGCGCGCCATTTTTGTGGCGGAAGTGCTGAAGCTGGATTTCAGCCTGGACCGCTACCTGTTGCGCCTGAAGGAGTTAAAAGCGGGACGGCAGGAAAACCCCAGCGGCGAGATGAGGCCCCGGGAAGAGCTGTCGCGCGACTATTGGGCGATGGTTGGGGCGCTCATTGGCAAGCGCGTTTATCTGGCCTTTGAAGCGGACGACGGTCGCCCGCTGCGGCTGCGTTTGGATACGCTGACGCAGGAACATAGCTTCTTCACCCGGCTGGATGAGGAAGAATAGGACACAGATTGGCGCAGATGGACACAGATGAAACACACCCTTAAGCAAATAGGCGACGCCAGAGGTTGGTTTCGATGATGCC
>CAZRTM010000061.1:9361-24533 GCA_964602995.1 uncultured Ardenticatenaceae bacterium | reverse complement strand
GAAGCGACTTTATCCAATTGTAAAAGTGCAAAAATCAACTTAACAGAGCACTTAGCTTATTTATCTTCCTACTTACAATAAAAAGCCTCCCACTTCAAATAGGAGGCTTATGCTTTTTCTCGCCTCGCACAGATGCTGAGACCTTGCGCGAATGCTGTACCCCAAACCTCTTCCAGATTTGAGCGCTGTGTCCTCAGTTCTGTCGCGTGAAAATACGTTTCAGGGCAGGGCGGCTTTGTGGCGAGAAGATGTAAAAGGTGAGAACAATAATTGCCGCGTAAATGGCAGTGGCAATCAGTGTGACAGCCATTCGTTCAACCCAACCCATCTGGTGAACGCCGTCGGTGGCCCAGGTCATAAAAGCCGTGGTGGCCAGAGAGCCAAGAGCAGTGGCCAGGAGAATGGTGAGCAGATTGTTCAACTGCTCTGGGGTCATGTTTTTAAATTTGCGAGTGAGTTTGCTCATTGTTGCTCCTATAGAGAAGTCTGCGTTGACATCCTAATCATAACGCGACAGGAACGCCCGCAGGATGGGAAATACGTCTTAGATTTTCCTCCGGTCTCCGGCTGGTCTTGGCACCAGCCATTGCATCGTGTTATGAACCTCTCCACAACCTCATTCTGCACAATGCAATTTCCGTAGGAGGATGGCTATTGTATGAGCAACGTTAGAAGAGACCAACCTTGTTTAAGTTGTATTAAGTTAGCGCAACAATAGAGGGGGATCTAATGAGTGAGAGGCACTATGGTGAAGGCCGCAGTAAAAAAATGAGGTGGCCGGTACAACGGGCGTTGTCCGTACCACCTCTGGGCGGGGAGCAATTGGCATTATAGCTCAAGTAATCTATAGTGCAAGTGAAATGCGGCGATTAGGAAAAAAGTAAGCTCCTCCCGGAATTCGATCCGGTTCTTAAATTGCGAGGCGAGTGCAAATGACAAATGTAACTTTGGAGATAGCGATCGTTCTCGGACTGATTTTACTGAATGGCGTTTTTGCCATGTCTGAGATCGCTATCGTTTCGGCCAGGCGGGTGCGGCTGCAACAGATGGCCAACCAGGGCAGCCGGGGGGCAGTGGCGGCGCTGGAATTGGCGAATGCGCCGAACCGTTTCTTGTCGACCGTTCAGGTTGGCATCACCCTGGTCGGTATCTTCGCCGGCGCCTATGGTGGTGCGGCCATCGCCACACCCCTGGCCGAGTTGCTTCAGGATGTGCCGGTGGTCGGGCCTTATGCCCAGACGATCAGTCTCTTTCTGGTTGTCAGCACCATCACCTATCTCTCGGTTGTTATTGGCGAGCTGGTTCCCAAGCGGATTGCGCTGCAGAGCGCCGAACGAACAGCCGCTCTTATGGCGCCCTTTATGCGCTGGCTCTCCGTGGTTGCAACGCCCATTGTCAGGCTGCTTGGCCTGAGTACCGATGCTGTGCTGGCGTTGTTGGGCATTAAGGCTATGGCCGAAGAAGCGGTGACGGAAGAGGAAATTAGAGTGCTGGTGGAGCAGGGTGCACAGGCGGGGATGATCGCCGAAGTGGAGCGCGACATGGTGGAGAGCATTTTCCGCCTCGACGACCGCCCGCTGGAAGCGATGATGACGCCGCGGCCTGAAATTGTGTGGCTTGATATTAATTGGGATACGGAGCAGTTGCGTGAGGTGGTGGAGGCGTCTACGCATTCACGCTTCCCGGTCTGTGACGCTGACCTGGATCACGTTGTTGGCGTGGTGCGCGCCAAGGATTTGCTGAGTGACTGCCTGAGTGATGGACCGTTGCGGCTGGTTGATCTGATGAAGGAACCGCTCTTTATGCCCGAGTCCATTCACGCCCTGACGGCGCTGGAACGGTTCAAGCAGACGGGCATGCACATGGCGTTGCTCATCGACGAGTATGGCGGCGTCGAAGGGCTGGTGACGCTTATCGACATTCTGGAGGCGATTGTGGGCGATATTCCGACCCTCGACGAGATTTTTGAGCCGCCCGTTGTGCAGCGCGATGATGGTTCCTGGCTGGTCGATGGCCTGCTCACCATTCCTGATTTTAGCGCCCGGTTCGATATCGGGATGATGCCCGGCGAGGGACAGTACCAAACGATGGGCGGTTTCATGGTCTATATGCTGGGCCGCATGCCACGCACGGGGGACCATTTTGGCTGGGGCGGTTTCCGCTTCGAGGTGGCCGATATGGACGGCAACCGCGTGGACAAAATTCTGCTACAAATGGCGCCGGACGAAGAGGATGAGGAAGAGAGCGCCTGAATATAAGGGCGCTAGCGGGAGTGGATGGGAGTCGAACCCACCGCCGCTCGCTCGGCGCGACCGGCCACCAGTTTTGAAGACTGGGGCATCCACCGGGACACAACCACTCCCCCAGTGCTGACTATAGCCAAAAGGGGCAGGCCGGGCAAGCAAATGTTGTGTTAGATGACTTGACAGGCGATGCTATTTTAGCTAGAATCCATGCGCTATTGGGTACCAGTGTGGCCCATTAGGCCGGGATAGCTCAGTTGGTAGAGCACTGCACTGAAAATGCAGGTGTCCCCAGTTCGAGTCTGGGTCCTGGCATATTTATCAATCTGTGTTATAATTAATTTCGACCTGCGGGTGTAGTTCAGTGGTAGAACGTCTCCTTGCCAAGGAGAAGGTCGTGAGTTCGAATCTCATCGCCCGCTCTTTTCACCGGCAGGCCCTGTGCCTGCCGGCTCCATTTACGGCGACGTAGCCAAGTGGTAAGGCAGGGGTCTGCAAAACCCTTATTCACCGGTTCGAATCCGGTCGTCGCCTTGCAAAAGCTCTTGCGCCAACGCCTGCAAGGGCTTTTTTATTGCGGCTACAGCCACCCCCCCCACCTGCAATTAACTTACCGCTTTGCCCTGATAGAAGCTGGGCAGTGGATGCTCGTCTGTGAATCTGGCCCGGACCCAGCAGCCTTCGTCTATCAGATAGGTGTGGGATTGCTGGCTGCGGATGGTGCTGCCGTCTTTCAGCTCCAGGAGATAAAGATTGGCGATACCCATAAACTGTCGGCTCTGAATCCGCGCGTTGGCCTCACTGCTGTCTTCCACCGGCGTAATGATCACGTCGTCGGGGCGAACCAGCACTTCAACTTCGCTATCGCGCGGCAGGTTCACTTTCTGGGGCAGGTAGCCGAGCGCGGTCTGTATGCCATCTGGCGTGACCGTGCCGCGGATGAAATCGGAATGGCCCATGAACTCGGCCACAAAGCGGGTCGCCGGCTGGTGAAAGATCTGTTCCGGCGTGCCTAGCTGCTCGATGCGGCCCTCGTTCATTACTGCAACACGGTCCCCGACGAACATCGCTTCTTCCTGGTCGTGCGTGACAAAGATGGCCGTGGCCCAACTGGCCTTCAGGAGCTGGCGCACCTCGGCGCGAACCTGCGTGCGTAAGGCGGCGTCTAGGTTGGAGAAAGGCTCGTCTAGCAGCAGCACGGCCGGTTCTAAGGCCAGCGCGCGGGCCAGGGCGACCCGCTGCTGTTGGCCGCCTGATAGCTCGTGCGGCATCTGCTCTCCCTGTCCCAACAACCCCACCAGGTCCAGCATCGCTTCTGTTCGTTCGCGGGCGTTGGGCTGGCGCTCCAGGCCAAAGGCGACGTTTTGCGCGACGCTGAGATGGGGGAAGATGGCGTAGTCCTGGAAAACCATACCAACCCTGCGCTTTTCGGGTGGTACGTGAATGCGTTCGCTGGCCACGGTCTGGCCCGCAATTTCAATCCAACCACTGTCAAGCTTCTCAAAGCCTGCAATGAGGCGCAGCGTCGTCGTCTTGCCGCAGCCGCTGGGACCCAGCAGGGCCAGAATTTGTCCGGTGGATACGGTGAATGTGATGTCATTGATGACGGGAGTGTTGCCAAACGCTTTTACTAAATTATGGCAACGGACGGCTGTTTCGGGCATAATTACCAACTATTCTCCAATTTAGTCAAATGAGATCGCTACAAATTCCACGTATACAGCATGGGCTGGATGTAGGCGAGCCTCGCGTGGATAGTGTATAGGAGAGTATTGTGAACACCAAGAATGGCCTGCCAATCATTGCCTTTGAATCTCAACCAGCGTGGGAAGAGTGGCTGGCGCAAAACTATGATAGCGCCTCTGGCCTCTGGCTGAAGCTGGCTAAACAGGCATCTGGCATCGCTTCCGTAACCTATTCTGAAGCGGTAGATGTGGCGCTCTGCTATGGTTGGATCGACAGTCAGAAGGCAGGATTTGACGATGACTATTGGCTGCAACGGTTTACGCCGCGCAGCGCAAAGAGCAAGTGGTCGGAAAATAATCGTAAACGGGTGGCCGAACTGATTGAGCAAGGCAGAATGAAGCCCGCTGGTCTGCGGGAGATTGAGCGGGCGCAGGAAGATGGGCGTTGGGAGAGGGCCTATGCTTCCCAGAGTAACATGACAGTGCCCGAGGATTTCCAGAAAGAGCTGGATCAGAACCCGCAGGCAAGAGAGTTCTTTGACGGTCTGAATAGTGCCAACCGCTACGCTATCCTTTACCGCATTCACGATGCGAAGAAGCCAGAAACTCGCGCTCGACGGATCGAGAAGTTTATCGCGATGCTTAATGCTGGTGAGAAGCTGTATTGAGAACGCTAACATTACATAAATTAAGTTGTTCGGATAGAGTGTAATCGGTTATTATTATATATATGATAAAAATTATCCCCCACTGGAGATAAGGCATGGAACCAAGCGTGGCAATGCGCGAGTATCTGGCGGAGATCTTCCGCCTGCAAGAAGATGAACCGACGGTGAGCACCACCAGCCTGGCAGAACGGCTGAACGTCTCGGCGCCGGCCGTCCCGCGCATGTTGAAACGCTTGAAAAGTGCTGGTTACGTCAAGCACATCCCTTACCAGGGGGTTGAGCTGACAGAGCATGGGCGGCAGGAAGCGTTGCGCGAATTGCGGCGCCACCGCCTCCTGGAAGTGTTCCTGGTGGACGTGATGGGCTTTCGTTGGGACGAAGCCCATGAACATGCCGACGAACTGGGGCAGGGTTTGAATAACACAATTTCAGAGCGAATGGCGGAAATGACCGGCAATCCAACGCGCTGTCCGCACGGCGAGCCAATTCCAGACAGGGATGGAAATCTGCCGGAAATTGATGACATCTGCATTCTGAATCTGGGGGTGGGGCACAAGGGGACTGTCAGCCGGGTGCGAACGGATGATCCCGAGCGGCTGCGCTACTTTGCCAGCCTGGGCCTGGTGCCCGGAGCCGAATTTGCCATTGTGGGGCGCGCGCCTTTCAACGGCCCCATGCGCCTGCGCGTGGGGCGTGATGAGGTTGTGCTTGGTGTGGAGCTGACAAAGTCTCTGTGGGTGACCACCGACGGAACAGATTAGGTCCAGGTTTGGGAGGCAAGGTTTAGGGGAATAGCCTGCGCGCTTTAACCTCAGCCACGGCATCGTCTTTATAGCGGTAGAGCTGCGCCGGACGGCCCTCACCATCTCTCTTCTTTTTCCCCGTATCTTCCAGAACATCAGCCGCCAGAATCTTGCGCCGGAAATTGCGCTTGTCCAGCTCCTCGCCCAGGATCAACTCGTAGGCGTATTGTAGCTCGGAAAGGGTAAAGAGATCCGGCAGCAGTTGGAAGCCGATCATGGTGTATTCCAGCTTATAACGCAGGCGGGTCAGCGCGTAATCCAATATTTTGTCATGGTCGAACGCCAGCTTTGGCAAATCGTCCACCGCGAACCACGCCGCCTCTGCGGCATCATCGCCGGCAGCCACGATGGTGACAGCGCTGGCCGGCACCACGGCATAATAGGCCACGGTGATGACGCGCATACGTGGGTCGCGGTCGGGGTCGCCAAAGGTGTAGAGCTGCTCTATAAAGACGTCGGTGACGCCGGTTTCTTCGGCCAGCTCGCGGGCGGCGGCGTCTTCCAACGATTCGTCAATTCCCACAAAGCCGCCAGGAATGGCCCAGCTTCCCTCATAAGGCCAGCGCTTGCGTTTGACGAGCAACACTTTCAGTGATTCATCGATCAAGGAGAAGATGACGACATCTACGGTCACCGAAGGCCGGTCATAATCCGAAGGATCGTAATCCGAAGGATCGTACTCCGAGGGATCGTACTGCTTTTCTGGCTCGTTCTCCATGATCTGACTCCGCTTACGTTTACGCTTGTGCTTAAAATAGAAAAAGAAAGTCCCTGACCTGCTGGTCAGGGACTCTTTTATACTGTTATTACCTCTGTTGTGCTACTGTTGCCGTTGCGGCGAGGCGCCTGCTTACTCCACCGGACGCGGCGGCAGAGAAGGCGGTTTTACCTGGTCGGCCCGCGGATGAATATCGCTGTCAGTGCGATCGGGGATGGTCAGGCCACCCTGATCGATCAGCAGCGGCAGGCTGACGCTGGTGGTGGCGAAGACGGTCACATCACCCTGAGCGCGCAGTGCCAGGTTGAGGTCCACGCCACGGTCCATAGCCCATTTCAGGGCCAGCGCATCTTGCGGCGTCATGCCCAGAATGACCACATCGGGTCGCTCTTCACGGGCGCCGAACTCTGGCGTTGGCGTAGGCACCAACCCATCGTCGGTCAGTTGCGGTTCTTCGCCTTCGGGAGGAGCGTTCCCCGGCACTTCCACCAGAGCTGCTGCTCCTGTCATCTGCCACGCACCAACCCACAGCACTTCCGCTTGCTGAATGGTTAGCTGCGTAACACGGCGGGGGATTTGCAGAATCTCACCATACTCCCACCCTATTTGCCCTCTCGGGCCAATGCTGGTAATGAGGTTGACGTTTGGGATAAGCTCCAGGCGGCCCTGAGCAATCGGGTCGAAGAGGAACTCGATCACGCGGCCTTCGTCCAGCGAGAGCTGGCTGATGCGCCGTTCGAAGTTGGGCCGGGCGGTCTGGAACTCATCGTCGATCTTGACGAATTGCAGGCTCATCATCACGTCAACCATGTCGCCGGGTCTCATAGCGTATGCCGCGCCTGAATAACGGTTGACAGGCATGGCGATGGCTACGTGGCCCTGGTTGACATAGAGGGCGAGATCCGAGCCAATGGCGGCCAGATCACGCGGGCTGAGGGCGATCATTGAGTTCAAGATGGCCTGCCCTTTGGGGACCTCTACGCGAGTGATGCGGTTGGCCACTTCTTCAATGTCGCTAAAAGTGTACCCGGCCTGAACGGCAATGTTGGTCTCTGGACGCATTTCAACCGCCAGGTGCTCTGCTTTAATGCGAGTCCCCAGCGGTATATCCAACTGCGTGATCACAACGGGCACATAACGCACAGAAGGCGTCGATGTGGGGGCCGCCTGGGCGAGTTCCGGTGCATTTTCACCGTTGCCAGACCCATTCTCGCTGATTGGTGGGCTTCCTGAGCCGAGCAAACTGGCTACGTTCAGATTGCCGCTCTGGACCAGAACAAGGAAAACCCCTGCGACAGCCAGAATCAAGACCAGGATTAATAGGATAAACGTTCTTGGGCGCATAGTGAATTTCCTTAACCTGTGCTGCTTGTCCTTAACATCTGGCTACTGCTATTCATCACTATCTATTTCATCATTGGCCAGCGGTGTCGGCGTTACAGTCACCAGGATTGGCTGTTCAGCGGTGTATTCGAAGTCCAGGGGCACTTCAATGTTGAAGCGGTCCAGGAGGTATCTGAAATCAACATTCTGGACACCATAAATCTGGCCATCCCCAACGCTGCGAATAGCGTAGTCGATGTCTGCGCCGGTTTCGATGGCGTAACGGAGCAAGAGCTGTTGCTGGGGCGAAAGCGCCAGCAGAACGACGTCAGGTGGTGCTGGAGTCGCAGTTGGCACCGCGCCGGCTTCCGGTGTGGGAGTCATTTCGGGATTGGGCGTGGGCGTAGGCGTGGGCGTCTGGGGCCCTTCTTGCGGCACCCACGGTCCCACCTGGATGACCTTGGCTGCCTGCACAATCATACCGATACGCAATGGGCGCTGTGCCTCTGAGGGCAAGATGAAGGCCAGATCGCCGTTGGGCAGTGTCTCAACACGGCCATAGGGATCGAGTATGATCGCTTCAGGCTGTTCGCTGATTGCCTGGCCATCATCGTCCACGCCGACTGTTGTTTCTTCGAAGATAAAGACGGCGCTGTTTGGCAGCAGCGTCTGGAATTCGGGATCTACCTGGGAGATGTGGAAGGTGATCATTACGTCGATGAGATCACCGGCCTCCATGCTGTAGTCGACACTGGAAAGGCGGTCCATTGGCACGGCCTGGGCCACGTAGCCCTCAGGAATCAACGATGAGGGGCCATATTCCTCGACTCCGGCCAGTGTTGGGTCACCAACCAGTGCGTCTTTGGTCAATGTCTGGCCCTGGAAGATGTCTGTGCGTGCGTAGCGGCCAATGACATCGTCAATGTTGGTGATGACATTTTCGCCCACAAGCTCAGCGCGTCGCAGATCGGTGGTTAATTCCGCCTCGGTCATTTGCCAGCCGCGAGGCACCGTCTGTAGCGAAACAACAACTTCGACAAGCGGTCCTTCTTCGACATCATCGACGGGGGGTGGGGGCGATGATTCATCGACTTCGGGGACACCTTCTTCGGCGACTGGAGGGGTTGTGTCATTATTTGTGGGCAGATCATCATCCTGTAGAAGCAAGTATCCGGCCACAATTAGTAACAGCAGCAAACCGCCTACCAGTAACAGAATGGCTATTGTGCGACGGCCCATAGTTCTATTCCTTGGTTGCTATCTATGTTTTTGTTTGGTCAAAACGGCACGAAGTGTGTTCAAACTTTGAGGCCGCACCTCTGCAAGAGGCGTAACCACTGCGACTGGCAGAGTCCTCCTGGCGCTCAAAGTCTGGTTGAACGCAACAATATGTAAAGCTTGGATTAGCTGTGACATGGTAGCATACGCAAAATGTGGTCGCAAATAGTCCCACCGTCCTACCAGGAGTGGCTGCCGCCCATGCAACT
This sequence comes from uncultured Ardenticatenaceae bacterium, assembly GCA_964602995.1. Classification (GTDB taxonomy): domain Bacteria; phylum Chloroflexota; class Anaerolineae; order Promineifilales; family Promineifilaceae; genus JAAYYY01. The sequence goes on along the minus strand of CAZRTM010000061.1, from coordinate 15,606 downwards.
AACCCTCGAGACAGTTACGGTAAGTTCTCTGGTTCCACTCCTCTGGGAAGCGAAGAACCAGCAGCGAACGTTCAATGTACGCTACATAGTCTAGTACCTAACTTGTATCTCCGGAATGGGAGAAATGGGTTATGGCTGCGGCTGCGGTGCATCGGTGAGTAGCCGCCACCATGCCTGCCAGGGCCGGGCCTGGGCAGCAGGATCTGGTGTGGGTGGGGGAACCGGTGTCGGTTGGGGCGTCCCTTCGACAAACAGAGGAACGAGCCGCACTTCGCCTGGTTGCAGATAGCCACCTTCTCCCCGAGCATACGCTTCAATGTAGCCGTCGCTCATCACATAAGTGGCTGTGGCTTGTAGCCCTGTCTGGCGCGTGCTTTCACGGTTAATCTCGGCCTGTAGCTCGTCCTCGCCCACGCCCACCAGGCGCCCCGCCTCTGCTCGCCGGTTGAGATCGATGGCAATGAATAAGCCGGCGATAACGGCAAGTAAGACCAGAATCTGCGGAAGTGTGAGCAGTGGTCGTTGACCAAAAAGCCGTTTGAGCATAGTGACCACATCTTAACTGTGTTCGGCGTGCAATGCAATAGGCTCCCGGTCTACCGGACACCAGCCTACGGCCTGGCGGCTTAAGCCCTCACTCGCACTTTGATCGGGGCTATGTTAAAATCGCGAAGCCATGAGCCACTTCGATTACCTTGCCATCGGACATATCACTCGCGACCTCAGCCCCCAGGGGTACGTTGCGGGCGGAACGGTGACCTATGCAGGGCAAACGGCTCGGGCGCTGGGCTGTCGCACGGCTATTCTGACCAGCAGCGACCCCCATAGCGAGGTCCTCAGCGCTCTGCAGGGGCTGGAGGTGGAAGTGGTTCCGTCGGCGGAGACGACGACGTTTGAGAACATTTATGGGCCGGCCGGCCGGCGGCAGGTCCTCCACCAGCGCGCTCATCTTCTGCGAGCAGACCATTTGCCTGCCGGTTGGGAACGGGCGTCCATTGTGCACCTGGCTCCGGTCGCCGCTGAAGTGGATCCTGACCTGATCGACATCTTCAGCAATAGCCTGGTTGGCGTGACACCGCAGGGCTGGATGCGGACCTGGGACGATGAGGGCCGGGTGACGGCGCGAGCCTGGGCCGAGGCCGAGGCAATTTTCCCACGAGCAGCCGCTGTGATTTTGAGCGAAGAAGATTTGCCTGACGAGGCGCTTCTGCAGCAATTCCGGCAATGGGCGCCACTTCTGGTTCTGACCCGTGGCGCTGGCGGCTGCACTGTCTTCGTGGCAGGCAAGCGACGAGACATTCCGGCGCCAGACGTGGTGGAGGTCAATCCAACAGGCGCGGGCGATATTTTCGCTGCTGCTTTTCTGGTGAGGCTCTACCAGACGAAAGGCAATCCCTGGGAAGCGGCCCGTTTCGCCACCCAGATTGCGGCGCATTCTGTGACGCAGGCAGATCTGATGTCGAAAGTCTCGAATACGCAACTGACGCAAGGATAAGGAACGAGGCAGAGCGTAGCGGCGCCACTTCTGCGGCGTCACACTCTCCGGATGCGATGAAGATTTACGCAATCGTCAACCAGAAAGGCGGTGTTGGCAAAACCACAAGTGTGGTCAATATTGGCGGCTATCTGGCCGACGCCGGCTGGCGGGTGCTGCTGGTCGATATGGATCCGCAATCCAATGCCACCTCCGGCCTGGGCTTTGACAAAAACAAGATCGAAAAATCGACCTATGATCTGCTGATGCACGCCGCTTCCCTCGACGAGATTTTGATTGAGCATGAAGAGTTGGGCCTGAGCCTGCTACCGGCTAATCCAGATTTGGCGGGAGCTGAAGTGGAGCTGGTCAGAGAGATGGCCCGCGAATACCGGCTGAAGCGGGCGCTGGAGCAGGCGGAAGGTCGCTTTGACTACGTTCTGATCGATTGCCCGCCCAGCCTCAGCCTGCTGACGATCAATGCCCTGACTGCCGCTCGTGACGGGGTGCTGATTCCCGTGCAGTGCGAGTATCTGGCGCTGGAGGGATTGACGCAGTTGATGCAGACGCTGGAGATGGTGCGCAGCTATCTGAATGAAGAGCTGTCCATTCGCGGTATGATGATGACGATGTACGACAGCCGCACAAACCTCAGCCGCCAGGTGGTGGAAGAGGTGCGCAGCCATTTTCCGGGCAAGGTCTTTCGCACCATCATTCCGCGCAGCGTTCGCCTGAGCGAGGCGCCGAGTTACGGGCAACCGATCCACGTCTACGCGCCCTCTTCTCCGGGCGGTGTTGCGTATAAGGTGTTGACGGCTGAGCTAGTAAAAGGGGACAGCGTTCCCCAGGGGGATAGTGCTCCCCAGAAGGCAAAGGGAAGGAAGGAATGAGCAAAAGACGTGGTTTGGGACGAGGATTGGGTGCGCTGATCCCACAAGGGGAAGAAGCAGGCACGAGCGACGGCTCTGACGGTCTGCGGACGGTGCCCATCGACGCCATCGTGCCTAACCCCCACCAACCGCGTAGCGTGATGGACGAAGAGGCGCTGGATGAGCTGGCGGCCTCCATTGAAGAGCACGGGCTGATTCAGCCGCTGATTGTCAACGATAGTGGAGAGGACGTTTATACCCTGATTGCCGGTGAACGGCGCTGGCGTGCGGCGCAACGGGCGGGCCTGACCCAGGTGCCGGTGGTGGTGAAGGAAGCTTCGCCACAAGGCATGTTGGAGCTGGCGCTGATTGAGAATATTCAGCGCGCCGACCTGAATCCCCTGGAAGAGGCGGCGGCTTATCGCCAGCTCATTGACGAATTTGGCCTGACCCAGGCGCAGGTGGCCAAACGGGTGGGCAAGAGCCGCCCGGCAGTGGCCAACACGGTGCGCCTGTTGGAGCTGCCGGAAAAGGTGCGCCAGGCCGTGGTCAATGGCGAAATCAGCGGCGGTCATGCGCGCGCTATCTTGGGACTGCCCACTGAAGAGATGCGGCTGAACATGATGAACACCGTCATCCGCAAAGGGCTTAGCGTGCGCCAGACTGAGTCTCTGGTGCGCAAGTGGATGTCAGCGGCGCGGCCAAGGGGACGGCAGGCGCAGCGGACGCCGCCCGAGCTGGTCTCGCTGGAATCCCAGTTCCAGCAATCGCTGGGCACCCGTGTGAATATTACAAGGGGAGCGAAAGGTGGTAAGGTGGTCATCCACTTCTATTCTGATGAAGAGTTGAATGCCATCTACGAAGCGATTGTTAAAGAGTGAAGTGCCTGACCTTTTTGCCTTCAGCCCCTAACCTAATTTAGAAAAGAAGGATCACTCCTGAAATATGGCTATTAAACTAAAACGACCGGCAGAGATCGAGGCTTTGCGTGAAGCAAACCGGCTGGTGGCCGAGACTTTCCGCGAGATCGAACCTGCCATTCAACCCGGCGTCTTGCTCTCAGAGCTGGACAGGCTGGCGACTGAGTTCCTGACATCACGCGGCGCGGAACCGCTTTACCTTGGCTATCGCGGCTCGCCGGGTAACCAACCACCCTTCCCAGGCACCATCTGTGCTTCGGTGAACCACGAGATTTGCCACGGGCTGCCCGATAACCGGCGGCTGAATGAGGGAGATATTGTGGGCATCGACATTGGCGTGCGCCTGAATGGCTGGTGCGGTGATGCCTGTATCACGTATGCTGTTGGCGAAATAACGCCGCGCGCACAAAGGCTCATGGACGTCGCTAAAGAGTGTCTGCGACTGGGCATTGCTGCAGCTCAACCTGGCGCGCGCCTGACGGATATCGGCGCGGCCATCCAGGAGTATGCTGAAGGGAAGGGGTATAGCGTGGTGCGCGAGTGGGGCGGGCACGGCGTGGGCCGTTCGTTGCACGAAGAGCCGTCTGTGCCCCATGTAGGGCCGGCAGGGTATGGGCCACGACTGCGCCCGGGCATGGTCTTTACGATTGAGCCGATGATCAATGAAGGCGGCGCGGAGTGGCGTCTGCTGGACGATGGCTGGACGGTGGTCACGGTCGATGGCTCTCTTTCGGCTCAGTTTGAGCATACGATTGCGATTACGGAGGATGGGCCGTTGATTTTGTCGCGGTTGTAGGGAGATTGGAGACTGGAGATTGGAGATTGGGTTTTTGCCGCAGATGGACGCGGATGGACGCGGATGGTTGGTCAGAACCAACTTAACTAAACACTGGGATAAATAAGCAGGTATAAGATGGATGATAATCAACTGATTCGGGAAAAAGTGGCGCAGGCGACGGGGATATTGGAGGAGTTTGATACTGACCTGTGGCTGACTTTTGTGCGGGAGACGCCTTTGACGCCTGATCCGGCGTTGGAGCTGATTCTGGATATGCATATGACCTGGCACTCGGCGTTTCTGCTTTCGCGCAGTGGGAAGCACACGGCTATTGTGGGCTTCTACGACGCGGAGAATGTGCGCCGTATTGGGGCGTATGACAATGTCGTTGCTTACCATGAGGGTATTGGCGAGCATTTGTGCCAGGTTCTGGATGACCTGCAGCCGGAACAGATTGCGATCAACTATTCGACCAGCGATGTGGCTGCCGATGGCCTCTCGCACGGCATGTTTCTGACTTTGCAGGAGCTGTTGCAAGGGACGCCTTACGTAGAACGGCTGGTCTCGGCGGAGCGCATTATTGCCGCCTTGCGTGGCCGCAAGAGCCTGGCGGAAGTGGAACGGGTGCGCGAGGCAGTACGCACCACTGAGCGCCTCTTTGACGAGGTGGAGCAGTTTGCCCAGCCGGGCATGACCCAGCGCGAGATTGCAGCCTTCGTGCATGGGCGCATCGACGAGATGGGCCTCGGTTATGCCTGGGACAAACCGTACAATCCTGTCGTGACCTGTGGCCCCCATTCGGCCATTGGGCACGCCGCACCGGCCGATGTGCCGCTGGAGCGAGGCCACACATTGCACCTGGACCTGGGCGTGAAACAGAACAAATATTGCTCCGATTTGCAGCGCATGTGGTACGTTCTGGACGAAGGGGAGACTACAGCGCCGCCGGAGGTGCAACGGGCGTTCGACGTCGTCGCCGGCGCCATTCAGGCCGGCGAGGCTGCGTTGCGCCCGGGCGTTCCCGGTTGGAAGGTGGACGAAGCGGCGCGCAATTACATCGTGGAGCACGGGTATCCCGAGTATATGCACGCCTTTGGTCACCTGCTTGGCCGCTCGGCCCACGATGGCGCCACCGTGTTCGGCCCGCGCTGGGAGCGCTACAAGGGCGTCAGCGATCTACCAGTGGAGGTGGGCAACATTCTCGCGCTGGAACTGCATGTGCAGGTGCCAGATCGCGGCATCGTGAGCCTGGAAGAGGACGTGCTGGTAACTGAGGATAGCGTGGAGTATCTGAGCGAGCCACAGCGGGAATTGCGTTATATCCACCCGCGCGAGTAAGAGACGGTGGCCTCTCTGATCGTTATCTCCCATTATCAGGCACGGCCCTTATTGCAGGCTCGCGAAGGGGGCGCGACGTCGGCCAGAACGTCGCTGGACCTGGCGCTGACCACTGTTGAGCTGCCGCTGCAGCCTGACGGTGTGCCCTTGCCCGACGGCCAGTTGCTGGCCTGGGAGGTTCTGGAAGCGGTTGCCGCGGACGATTCCGGTTGTTATCACATTGAGGAGGGGGAAGGGCGCAAGATCCAGGCTTTTTCGGAATACCTGAATCGCGCCTACACCCTTTATCCCACTCCCAGCGCCCCCACCATGCTGATTTCGGGATTGCCCATGCACCGCATCAAGGGCACTGATCCGCGGCAGGATACGCTGGCTAAGGTGCGCACCATTCAGCCGTTGGTGGGGAATGTGCTGGATACGGCGATGGGGTTGGGCTATACGGCGACAGAGGCCGCTCGCACGGCCGAGAAAGTGCTGACGATTGAGCTGGACCCCACCGTGGAAGAGATCTGCCGCCTGAATCCGTGGTCACAGCAACTATTTGAGAATCCTAAAATCACGCGCCGCAGCGGGGATGCCTTTGATGTGATCGAAACGCTGGAGAGTGGTGTATATAGCCGCATCATTCACGATCCCCCGACCTTCAGCCTCGCGGGCCACCTCTATAGCCAAGAGTTTTACGAGGAGCTTTACCGGGTGCTGACGCGTAAGGGGTTGCTTTTCCATTACATTGGCGACCTCCACAGCCGCTCTGGCGCTGGGGTAGCTCGTGGGGTGCGCCAGCGCCTGGCGCGAGCGGGCTTCCGGCGTGTGGTGGATAAGCCGAGGGCGTTTGGGGTGGTGGCGTCGAAGTAGAGATTGGAGAT
>CAZRTM010000061.1:0-9261 GCA_964602995.1 uncultured Ardenticatenaceae bacterium | reverse complement strand
GAGATTGGAGATTGGGTTATGAGTGCTACGCTTGTGTTACGTAATGGGCGGATTCATACGATGGATCCGGAGCGGCCGTTGGTGACGGCGGTGGCTATTCGGGATGATGTGATTGTGGGGGTGGGGGATGATGCGGCGATGGAGAGGTTGTTGGGGCCTGGTGGGCGGGTGATTGACCTTGATGGCAAGGGTGTGACGCCGGGGCTGGTGGATGCCCACGTTCATTTCCAGTGGTTTTCGCTGAGCCTGCAGAGCGTTGACCTGTTCGAAGTGCCGTCGCTGGCGGAGGCGCTGCGGCGGGTGCAAGAGGGTGTGCAGAAGGCCGCTCCCGGCGGTTGGGTGCAGGGGCGCGGCTGGGTGCAGGATTTGTGGCACAACCGTGCTTTTCCCACGGCAGCACAGCTTGACGAGGTGAGCGGCGATAGGCCTGTCTACCTGACGCACAAGAGCGGGCACGCGGCGTGGGCCAATAGCCAGGCGCTGCGCCGCGCCGGAATTGCGGCCAACACACCTGATCCGGCCGGTGGGCAGATCCAGCGCGACGAATCGGGGCAACCCACCGGTATTCTCTTCGAGTCGGCAATGGAGCTGGTGGAGAGGGAGATTCCAGAGCCTACGCTGGACGAGGTTGTGGCGGCGATGCGCATAGCCCAGAACTATTGCTGGGAGGTGGGGCTGACAGGTATCCACGATTTCGACGGGCGCACCAGTTTCCGCGCTCTGCAATCGTTGCACCTGAACGGCGAGCTGGGATTGCGCGTCGTTAAAAACATTCCGGCCTACCGCCTGGAGCATGCCGTGGGGGTTGGTTTGCGTACCGGTTTTGGCGATGACTGGCTGCGTATTGGCGGTATCAAGATTTTTGCCGACGGCGCGCTGGGGCCGCGCACGGCGCTGATGATCGAGCCATTTGAAGGAGAGCCGGATAATCGCGGTATCGCCGTGGTCGATAAAGAAGAGATGATGGCCATCGCCAGCGAAGCCAGCGCCAACGGGCTTAGTGTGACTATTCACGCCATTGGCGACCGGGCGAACCACGACGTGCTGGACGTTTACGAAGCGGTGCGCGGCGAGGAGCAGGAGCGGGCGCAGCAGGGGCAGAAGCCGCCGGAATTGCGCCACCGTATTGAGCACGTGCAGCTTCTGCATCCCGGCGACCGCGAGCGACTGGCGCAGTTAAAGGTGATTGCTTCCATGCAGCCCAGCCATGCGCCGGCCGATATGGAGATGGCCGAGCGTTACTGGGGCCAGCGAGCGCAGTATAGCTATGCCTGGCGCACGGTTCTGGATAGTGGGGCCATGCTGGTCTTTGGTTCTGATGCACCCATCGAATCGATTGCTCCCCTACCCGGTATCTATGCCGGCATCACACGCCGTCGCAGCGATGGCGCGCCTGGAGACGAAGGCTGGTTCCCGGAGCAGCGCCTGAGCATGCAGGAGACGATTCACGCCTTTACGATGGCTGCTGCGTACACAGCCGGCCAGGAGTCGCGCCAGGGATCGGTGACGCCAGGTAAACTGGCTGACCTGACTATCTATGATCGTGACATCTTTGCCGTGGCGCCTGAAGAGCTGTTAGAGGCCAAAATTGCGGGCACGGTGGTTGACGGCCAATTTCGCTACCGTGATTTCTAACGACTTGCCCTAATCTCCTGATTAGGCCTAATTTCCTGATTAGGCCTAATCGTAGATTCCTTCCTGCGTCTCTTTGACCAGATTATCCACCACGGCCCGCAGCGCTTCTTCGCGGTTGTCATCGCCCCCGTGTTGAGTATAGACACGCAACTGGCGGTCGGCGCTGGTGCCATTTTTAAGTATGGTGCGCACATGCTCCACTTCGCGGCGGCTGCCCAGCTCATCGACGACGTCGTCTATAATCTCTAGCAGCTCTTCCATGAGAAAATGGAAGGGCACCGATTCTTCCTTGCCCCAATCGATTAGCTCGCCCTCGATGCCATAGCGCACGGCGCGCCACTTGTTCTCGCTAATATTCATGTGACGATACTGCCGCCAGGAGAGGTTGCTGCGCCGCAGCTTCAGCAGCTTGGCGCAAATGGCCTGGAAGAGAGCGGCGATGCATACCGCTTCTTCCACCCGGGTGCAGATGTCGGCGATGCGGAACTCGAGGGTGTCGAAGGTGGGATGCGGGCGGATGTCCCACCAGATTTTGGCCACCGGGTCGCGCTTGCCGAAGGAACCCACCTTCATCAACATATTCTCGTAGCTCTTATATTCGGCCCAGGAGTGGAAGGAGTGCGGAAGGCCGGTGCGGGGCATCATCTCAAAGATGATGCTGCGGTAAGATTTGAGGCCGGTGTTTTCGCCGTGCCAGAAGGGAGAGCTGGTGGAGAGGGCCAGGAGGTGGGGCACAAAATAGCGGGCCTGATTCATAATTTCGATCATCAGGTCTTTCAGCCGCGGATCGTCGTGATGGCCAAAGCCGATGTGTACGTGCATGCCGAAAATGAGCAGCCGCCGCGCCACCGCGCGCATATCGTCTAGCAGCTCGCGATAGCGCGCCCCCTCGGTGATCGATTGCTGATCCCAGTGGGCGAAAGGATGGGTGGAGGCGGCGGCGATTGCCAGGCCGTTCTCGGTTGCCATCTCGCTTACGGCCCGGCGCAGGCGGCGTACTTCCTGGCGCACCTCGCTAATGTTGCGGCAGACGTGGCTGCCAACTTCCACCTGGGATTGCATAAATTCTGGCTTGAGGTTTAATTTAGCGGGGCGGCGTTCGTCCTGAGAGAGGAACTCTGAAATATAGGAATGAAGATTGCGGCTCTGAGGATCGATTATCTGGTACTCTTCTTCAATACCGATGGTGAGGGGTGGAACGGGAACGGTCATTGTCAAGCCTCCTGAAACTGACCCCGAAACGATAAGGAATCTGTGCGCATTATAAAACCGGGCAAAGAGGAGGCGCAAGAGGGGAACATAGCACGATCACGTTGCCTTCGCTATAATCTGCTCTGGAAGCCGTTGTCTGCACAGAGAAATCAAGCCGGATTGCGCCGGACTAGGGCATATTAGGATACCGTTCAGCCCCAGTCCTGACCACTACCAGCAGCGCATCTGTACCACGGGAAGTAGCATATAGTCTAGGGCGTAGTACATGACAACAATATTAGTGATCGACGACGACGAACTGGTTTCGCAAACGTTGCAACGGGCCTTAAAAATGTATGGCTATCATGTGATGGTGGCTAACAGCGGCATCGAAGGGTTGCAACTGGCGCGACGACACCGGCCTGATCTGTTTATCCTGGACATCATTATGCCCGGCGCAGATGGTTACCAGGTGTGCCGCCAGATCCGGGGCGACCCATTGTTGAAAGAGCTGCCGGTGCTATTCCTGACGGCCAGAGGCAAAGACGAGGACAAGATCGAAGGTTTCCGCGCAGGAGCCGACGACTATCTGGCCAAGCCGTTCAATATGGAAGAACTGCAGCTACGCATCCAGGCCATCTTGCGGCGTGTGAAGCAAACTGAAGAAGAAGAGGAAGCAGAAGAACCGCTCCTGATTGTGGGGGACGTGGTTCTGGACTGCCGCTCCTTCAAAGTCACCACACCTACGGACACCGTGCTGCTGACTAATGTGCAGTTTGATTTGCTATATCATCTGATGAGCCACGCCAATCAGGTGTTTACCAGCCAGCAGCTTCTGCAAGATGTCTGGGACTACCCGCCGGATACGGGCAGCCCTGAGCTGGTTCGGGCGCACATTAAGAATTTGCGCGATAAAATTGAGCCTGAATCCGGTGATCCAATCTATATTCGGACGATTCAGGGGCACGGTTACACGTTTTCGGCTCCCTCTTCCGAGCAATAAGGGCGTATTGCGCATTTTGGGCAGCCTCTGTCGCCTGAAGTGACGCGCCGCCTCTATCCTAAGCGCCTATGTCCAGCTCACACATCCTGATCGTGGATGACGAACCAGAGATCGCCAACTCTCTGGCTGAGTACCTTTCCAGCCGGGCTGAGCACCATGTGACGATGGTCTACGACGGAGAGGACGCTAAGGCTGTGCTGGAAGGCGCTTCCTCGTCGCCGCAGGGGCCTGTGGACCTGGTTGTGCTCGACCGTCGTATGCCCGGTCTGTCTGGTCTGGATGTGCTGAGCTGGCTGCGCCGGCACCCTACCCTCAAATACACACGCGTCATCATGTTCACCGCTTTCTCCAGCAGCCAGGAAAAAGTAGAGGCGCTGTCGGCGGGAGCTGATGACTACATCACCAAGCCCTATTATCCGCCCGAGCTACTGGCGCGGGTGGAGACCATCCTGCGCACCCAGCGTCTGGAAAAACAGTTGCAGCGCCAGAGCGAACAGTTAGCCGCTCTCAACCGCGCCAGCAACCTGATCACCACCACCCTCGACGCCAACCAGATTCCGGCTGCCTCCACCCGTGGCGTGTGCGAGGTGTTGCACGTTGAGCTGGCAGCTCTGTTCCTGTACGACCAGCGTGCGGGACGCCTGTACTGCGCCGCTGTCTCCGGCGCCTCAGGCGAGGCCCCGAACGAGGCCTCAAGCGACGGCCCGAATGGCGCCTTAAGCGAAGCGTGTGCCGGCTCAGAGGCGGTTGATAAGGGAGCATACCGGACGTTCCCGCCGGGGACTGGCATCACAGGACAGGCATTTGCAGAGCAGACCTCTTTCTGTCTTGACGAGCCGCAACAGTCACCCGCTTTCCGACCTGGCGTTGACGTGCCGGAAAATGTGGAAGCGCGCAACTTGCTGGTGACGGCGCTGGTTGTGCGCGGGCGCACGGTGGGAGTTCTGAGCGCAGCGAATAAGGTGGAAGGGGATTTTACCGAAGTAGACCAGGATCTGTTTTCGTCCCTGGCCAGCGCCATTGTGCGCGCTCTGGATAACGCTGCCCTTTACCAGAACACACGCGCCCGGCAGCAGGAGATACAGGAAAGCCACGACCGGTTGCAGGCGGTCATTAACGGCATTCTCAACCCCATCTACACCATTGACGATGAATGGCGCCTGATGGCCGTGAACCAGCATAAAGCCGATGCCCTGGGTGTCACCCCCGAGCGGCTGGTGGGCCGCATCTGTTACCGCGCTTTCTTTGCGCGCAACACGCCCTGCGACCATTGTCAGGTGGCGCGTACCCTGCGCACACGCCAGCCTCAGCGCTGGTCGGTGCGTTGGGTGGGCGAGGACCATCTGCCGCAGGAGTGGGATATCCACTCTTACCCGCTGCCCGGTAGCAAAGAAGGAACCCGCAGCGCCGTTATGGTCTGGCAGGACCGCACTGAGGAGCGACGTCTGGAACATTCGCTGTTACAGGCAGGTAAGCTGGCGGCGATTGGTCAACTGGCGGCCGGCGTGGCCCACGAAATCAACAATCCGCTGACGGCAATCAACGCCAACGCACAGATGCTGAAGATGCTTATCTCGCCGCATGATGACATGTACGAGGCGGTAGAGCTGATTGCCCGCGCCGGAGACAGGGCGACGAATGTGGTGCGCGGCCTGCTTGACTTTGCCCGGCAGAATCAATACAGTTTTGAGGCTGGTGACATAAACCAGTCGATCATACAGGCATTGCGGCTGGTATCGTACCAGCTAAAATCGGGTGATATTTCGGTGGCGCACCGCCTCGACGAGGAGTTGCCCCAGGTGCTTGCCAGCTGGGAACACCTGAAGACAGTATGGCTGAATTTGCTGATTAATGCGCGTGATGCTGTGCTGCTTCGTCCACAGGATCGCCGAATTATAATCGAAACGCGATTGGCCAGCGGCGGCGACCATATTCAGGTCTTATTTACAGATAATGGCGCCGGAATGACTACGGCCGAGGCAGCGCACATATTTGAACCATTTTACACGACAAAAGAACCCGGACAGGGAACCGGTCTGGGGCTGGCAACAAGCCAACGAGTGGTCCAGCAACACGGCGGCGATATCGAAGTCGTCAGCAAGCCCAATGAAGGTTCCACCTTTATTGTCCGATTACCAGTTCAGGTGAAAAGTGGTTAGAGGTTTGAGGCAGCGAGATGAGATATGCTGGTCTCCCCTGGTCTAGCCCGCACTAAGCAACATGAACTTATCTGCGCACGACGACGTTACCCTGGGCGATGTGATCCGCCTGGCTTTGCCTTTTGGCACCATGGTGTCCACCGGACCGGGGCAGACGGGAAGGGCAATCAACTGGGTTATTACGCTGGCGAGCTGGGAAACCCTGGCCGAAGAGGTGCAGGCCCGTGATCTGATCCTGTTGCCTCCTGCCCTCCAGGAGCGCACAAGCCCGGATGAGCTGGTGCGTTATGTGGAAGCGCTGGCGGCCATTCCGGCGGCGGCGCTGGTTACGTTCCAGAACATCGACGCCGTGGTGAAACGAACGGCGCTAGAGCTAGATTTCCCCATTCTAGTGCTTCCTGAAAATACAGCATTGCGCTATGTGCAGCGCGTCATTACCTCCCTCTTGCTCGACCGCCAGACTCAGACGACAGAGCGCGGCATGGAGCTTTACCGCCGCCTGTCAGAGATGTCGCTGGAAGAGCAGGGACTGGAGGCGATGACGGAGATGATGTCAACAGTGACCGGCAAGATTGTGGTGGTTCAGGACAAGCGCCTGGAAATTCGCGCCATCGGTGTGCCGGCCGACAACGAGATCGACCTGGACAGCCTGCGCACTGTGCTGCGCCAGCGTGACAATCTGCCGACGGTGCTGCGCAATCGCAAGGCGGCGGCCAAGGCGCGACAAAGCTACTGGCAACAACTGCTGCCTATTGAGAATATCGGCCGGCTGGTGGCGCCTATCGTGTCTGGCGACCGCGCGCGTGGTTATGTCTCCGTCGTCGGTTTCGCCGATGAGCTGGATTTGCTGGACAGCCTGACGGTGGAACATGGCGCTGCGGCCTGCGCCCTGGAGATGGCCAAGGCCAAGGCGGTGAGCGAAGCGGAGAAGAAGCTGCGCGGTGATTTTCTGGAAGGGTTGCTAGCGGGCACGCTGCCGCAGAAAGAGATTGAGCGGCTGGATTCGCGGCTGGACCATGACACCAGCCTTCCACACGCCATTCTGACGATAGCCTGGGATGGCGGCGACGCGCCATCCCTGCGCCGCCTGGAGACGTCTATCAACTGGCTGCTTTCCAGCCACAACCGCCCGGCCATTTTGCACACCTATGCCGGGGACCACGTGGTTGTCTTCCAGGCGTTGCGCGATGGCGAGGATATGGACTCACCGCGTGAGCTGGAACGGCGGCTGCGCGAGCATATCCAGGCTGAGTTTGGTGACGTGCGGCTGGTGACTGGCGTCAGCGGGCCGGCCAGGACGCTGGCCGATTGGCCCTCGGTGCACCAGGAGGCGTTGCAGGCAATGCAACTGGCCCAACGACTGAAGTTCAACCACCTGGTAGAGTTCAACAGCCTGGGCATTTTCCAGTTGTTGAGCCAGATCGAGCATATCGCCGCTGTTCAGACCTTTACGCAGCAAATCATTGGGCCGCTGGCCGAGTATGACCGCCGCCATCGCGGCAACCTGGTGCAGACCATTGACGCCTATTTCAACCATCACGGCAACGTGAGCCAGACGGCGGAGTCTCTTTTTATTCACCGCAATACGCTGCTCTACCGGCTGGAGCGCATCCAGGAGCTGACGGGGCAAGACCTCGACCAGGCCGATATGCGGCTGGCCTTACATCTGGCGTTGAAGCTGTGGCAGTTGCGTCCCGAGCCTTGAAGCAGCCCCTGTTGTACAAATCTTACAACGCGCGCCAGGGACTTTCTTTACAACTTGCACGTAGACGTATCACTTGCTAATTCCCTATACTTATGATTGTGTTTGCGCTCATGGCGCAGCTCAGTGGGAAATAGTGGGATGTTCAAAGCGGACGAAGCCAATGGCTATCGTCCGCTTTGAACGTTTATTGACAGTTTCCCCCGCCTCCACTATCCTCACCCTACTATGCCTTACCGAAGCACAGACAAAACACGCCAGAAAAAGGACGCCAAGCGGACGACGATGATGCAGGCGGCGGTGCGGGTTTTTGCTGAGAAAGGGTATCACGCCGCAACCGTGCGCGATATCGTCAACGCCGCCGACGTAGCCATTGGCACTTTTTACTTCTACTTCCCCGACAAAGAGACGCTCTTCCTTTACCTTTATGAAGAGACCGCCGACTTCTTGCTGCAAACGTTGGACCAGGCGTTGCGCGGGCGCAGCACACTGCCGCACCAGTTGACAGCCGGCCTGCGCTCCTACGTCAATATCGCCCTCTATGAACCGGCAGTTGTGCAACTATTGCTCCTGGGTGGTATGGGCGCTTTGCCCACGCTTTCAAGCATGCAAATGACTTTCCGCGAACGGCTGGCCAATGTCTGGCAACGCCCGCTGGACCGCGCCCTGGACCAGAACATGATCGCCCCCCAGAACACGCGCCGCACGGCTGAAGCGGTGGCAGGTGCGGTGGACGAGGTGATCCTCAACCTGCTCAATGAGCCTGATCCGGAGCGCGAAGGAGAAGCGGTTGTCAGCGACCTGACTGCGTTCATTCTGCGGGCGGTTGCCTATCGCGGGAGCTGAAGGCGCTTCCAGATGGTCGCCCGCGCTTAGTGCGGGTTCAGACCGGAAAGGGGATGTCTGACGGGATGACCTATCATGGCTAAACCAATCCGTGAACATCGTATCAGTTATACTGCGTCCGTGGCCCGTCAGGCGGCGGCGGATGTGACCCAATTTCTGCTAACGTTCTGGCCCCAGACGGTTGCCGTGCACAACGTGGAAGATGATCCGGCCTATCAGGAGCACGACGTGGACCTGTTGTGGGCCTTTATCGACAACGAGGATCAACTGCGGATTATCCCTGTGGAAGTGAAAGGGGATAAGTATCACAAGACCGGCAACTTTTTCTTTGAGACGGTGAGCAATGAGGGCAAGGGGACCACGGGCTGCTTTCTCTATACGCGGGCGGAGTGGCTGTTCTATTACTTTGTGGACAGCGGTGCGCTCTACTGCCTGCCAATGCACGGCGTGCGTCCCTGGTTCGAGCAAAACATGGACCGCTTCAAAGAACGGCGTACCAGCACTCCTGTCGCCAATGGCACGCGCCGCTATATCACCGTCGGCCGCCTGGTGCCTATCCAGACTGTGTTGGAGGAAGTGCCGGGTATTCTGCGCTATCAGAAGCAGGAGGATGGGTGGGAGCCGGTGGGGTAGAGATCGGAGATTGGTTGATTGGAGATTAATTTTGCCGCAGATGAACGCAGATAGACGCAGATGGTTGGATGGATTGTAGCCGAGGTTTCCAT
>CAZRTM010000060.1:14793-24704 GCA_964602995.1 uncultured Ardenticatenaceae bacterium | reverse complement strand
TTATCATGAAGACTTTACTACGTAGTCAGGAGCTGTCTTGCCCCTCCTGCGTTGCCAAAATCGAAAAAGCGTTGACCGCGGTAGAGGGCGTCAGTGACGCTAAGGTCCATTTCAACACCGGGCGCATTGAAGTAGAACACGACGATCAGAAAGTTGGCGAAGAAAAGCTGGTCGAAACCGTACGTAGCGCCGGATACGAAGCTTACGTTTCACCATTCTAGGTGCGACTCACCATTCTAAGAAGGTAACTACCATGACCTGGTTACGGAACGAAAGGGAGCGCCGCCGCATCTTGATGTTGCTCAGTGGTCTGCTGATTGTAGTCGCCTGGTCTGCTGAGTGGCTGGCGAGCTGGACCAGTGTGCGGCACCTGCTGCTCGCCGTGGCGGCGCTCCTGGCGGGCGGGGAGATTGCTCTGCGCGCCTACCGCAGTCTGCGCCAGCGACATATTAGCATCGAGTTGCTGGTCACCATCGCAGCCGGCGGCGCTTTAATCATTGGCGAAACGTGGGAGGCGGCCGCTGTCACCTTCCTCTTCCTGCTGGGCGCCTACCTGGAAGCGCGCACCATGAGCCGCACACGCAGCGCCCTCGGCGCTTTGCTGGCAGTGGCCCCGCGCAAAGCCGTGGTGCTGCGCGATGGAGAAGAAGTGGAAGTCAGCCCGCATCAGGTCGCCAGGGGCGAGACAGTGCTTGTGCGCCCTGGCGGGCTGGTGCCCGTCGACGGTATTGTCAGCGGCGGGTGGTCCTCGGTGGACGAAAGCAGCATCACAGGCGAATCAATGCCTGTGGAAAAGGAAGCGGGTAACAAAGTATTTGCCGGTACCGTCAACCAGAACGGTCTGCTGCGCGTTGAGGCCACCGGCGTGGGCGCCGATACCACTCTGGCGCGCATCATCCGCCGCGTGGAAGAGGCCCAGGAAGCCAAAGCTCCAGCCCAACAGTTCATCGAGCGCTTCGCGCGCTGGTACACACCAGCCATCATCGGTCTCAGCGCCATCGCCTACCTCTGGACCGGGGACGTGCGCCTGGGGCTGACTCTGCTGGTTATTGGTTGCCCCGGCGCACTGGTCATCTCCACGCCGGTCTCAGTCGTTGCCGGCATCGGCCGCGCCGCGCAGCGTGGCATCCTGATCAAGGGCGGCCAGTATCTGGAGAATGCAGGCAAGGTTTCAGCGCTGGCTCTAGACAAAACGGGCACGTTGACCGAAGGCAAACCGCGCCTGACCGACATCGTGGTCCTGGCGCCGCAGCCGCTCGCCGTTGCAGCCGGCGTCGCGCCGGTTGCGCAGCTCAATGGCTGGCACAGCGACGACCGCTCTGCTGCTGAACAAGAAGTGCTCTGGTGGGCCGCCGTGGCTGAAGCCGGTTCTGAGCACCCTCTGGCCCAACCGATCATGCAAGCGATGACGCAGACGCAGGCTGCCAATGGTGAGCCATTACCTGAGGCCGATTATTTCGAAATGGTTCCTGGTCGTGGCATTCGAGCCGGCTACCAGGACCGCGAGATTGTGGTCGGCAACGAAGCGTGGCTGGAAGAAAACGGCGCCTTGCTAGACGAGCAGACCCGGATGGCCATGGCCCAGCTCAAAGAAGATGGCAAAACGGCTGTGTTGGTCGGCCTGGATGGGACGGCCATTGGCGCCCTGGGCATTGCCGATACGCTGCGTGAAAGCGCCGCCAGCCTGAAAAGGGAAGCGCAGGCAGCGGGTATCGAGCGTATAGTGATGCTTACCGGGGACGACCCGCGTACCGCTCGCGCCATCGCCGCCAGCGCCGGCATCGACGAGGTTCATGCCGGGCTGCTGCCCGAGGAAAAGCTGGCTGTGATCAAGAAGCTGCAGGCGGAAGGGCATACCGTGGCTATGGTTGGCGACGGCATCAACGACGCCCCCGCCCTGGCCACCGCCGACGTGGGCATCGCCATGGGCGCGGCCGGCACCGCTGTAGCCATCGAGACAGCTGACGTAGCTCTGATGAGCAGCGACCTGCACAAAATCGTCGAGGCCATGCGCCTCTCCCGCGCCACGGTGGGCAACATCCGCCAGAACGTCGTCATCGCCCTACTCACCGTCGCCGCCCTCCTGGCCGGCGTCCTTCTCGGCAAGGTACACATGGCCGCCGGCATGTTCGTGCATGAGCTGTCGGTGCTGGTGGTGATACTGAATGGTATGCGGCTCTTGAGGGCTTAGAGATTAGAGATTAGAGATTGGAGAATTGGAGGTTGGGTCTCATCGCAGACGCGGCCTAATCTCCAATCTCTAATCAACCAATCTCCAATCTCTATTTCACCTTCACCGCCCGCGTCGCCACAAACGTATCCATATACCGCGATAGCGGGTCTTCCTCTTTAGGGAAGCGATCCATGTAGAAGCCGGTTAGCACGAAGCCGGCCTCTAGCTGGCCGCCAATCTGGTCATCCCAGGTGTGGCTGAACTCAAACGGTCGCCCTGCATCAATCAGCCGTTGCTGCGCCGCTTCATCCAGATGCTCGGTGTCCGAATAGGGCAGGCTGAAGCGCACTTCGAACACCCCTTCATTGTCTATCTTCTCAAAATCGAAAATGTAATTATCGGGATTCGTAAAACCAGCCAGCAACAGACCACCCGGGCGCAACACGCGGAACGCCTCGCGCCACACAGGACGTATCTCAGGCACAAACACGTTGGACACGGGATGCACAATCAGGTCAAAGCTGGCGTCCTCCAACGCCGACAGGTCACGCATATCCCCTTCAATCGTCGTGATTGAGAGACCTTCTCGCTCTGCCACCATGCGATCCTGCGCCAGTTGCCGTGGTGAATTGTCATACACCGTCACCCGCGCCCCGGCTGCTGCCAGCACCGGCCCCTGCTGCCCACCACCCGACGCCAGGCAAAGCACGTCCGCCCCCTCCAGCGCTGGAAACCAGTCACGTGGCACCGGAATCGTCGGCGTCAGGAGAATCTCCCACCGCCCTTCCCGCGCCGCCGCAATCGTCTGCGCATCAACAGGTACAGTCCACGGATTCTCACTCTCTACCTGGTAATCCCAGGCCGTACGATTATAACTTCGAATGTCCATTTTCTTGTCCGGTTGATTGGAGATTAGAGATTTGAGATTGGAGATTAAGCATCGTCCACTAAAAACTGATAACTGAACACTGCTCACTGATTACTGCCCACCGTCTCAACTGGCAGCCAGAACTCGAGAAGCATATCATACAACCCCAAGGAGATCTATACCGATGCTTGACCATTTTCGCTGGCTGGCGCCCATTTATGATCGGGTTATTCCGCCGCCTGATCCCGAGCGGTTGCGGCAGGTGCTGCAACTTCCGATCAGCGGCGCGTTGTTGGACGCCGGTGGCGGCACGGGCCGGGTAGCGCAACAGCTACGTTCACTGGTCGGAAAGCTGGTTGTGGCTGATGAATCGATCGCCATGCTGCGCCAGGCACAGGAAAAAGAGCTGCGCGGCGTTGCCTCCACCGCGGAACGGTTGCCATTTGGCGATGGCAGCTTTGAGCGCGTGCTTGTGGTCGATGCCCTGCACCATTTCGCTCACCAACAGCAGGCCATTCACGAACTGACGCGCGTCCTGGCTCCCGGCGGCCTGCTCGTCATTCAGGAACCGGACCTGTACCACCCGCTCGTCAAGCTTGTAGCCCTTGGCGAAAAAATCACCCTCATGCGCAGCCACTTTGACTATCCCGAGCAGATTGCCCAGATGATGACCAACGCCAGCCTGCACGCGACGGTAGCACGCCAGGAAAGGGCAACGGCGTGGGTGGTGGGGGAGAAGAGAGTGGGGATTGGCTGATTGAAGGTCGAACTATTGCAGCCCGGCTTTACCCCGCCCTCCTCAATTACTATAATCCTCTTATGGGTGAAACACAGCGGGCAGCAAAAGTTATGACCAGAGTTATGACCATCAGGCGAATAACGAGGCGTTCGCAGTGAGACCGCAACGCAGATTCCCCCTCTCACTCATCTTTCTACCGTTGCTACTCACCATTTTGAGCGCCTGCGCCATCGGCAACGTCACCGAGACAGGGCTGCCTACGGCCATTAGGGCCATTAGCGAGGGCCAACTCCCCACCGTCACCAGCCCGCCACCGGCCACGGAGACCGTTGCACCTACTCCCACTGAGGCTGAACCAACAGTCGCGCCCGTTAATGGTATAGCGGCTGTGAACCAGGTGGCCGTGTCAGTTGCGGAAGAACCGCTCGCCGTACAGGTCACCGCCAGCGGCACAGTGCCCGATGGCTGCACGGAAATCAACGACACCACGGTTGAACAAGACGGCGCCGTCTTCCTGGCCACCATCACCACCCTGCGCGATCCGGACGCCATCTGCACTCAGGCCCTGGTGCCCTTTGTCGAAACATTTGACCTCGACGTCACGGGACTGGAGCCGGGCAACTACGAAGTGCAGGTCAATGGCGTCGGTGAGCCATTCAAGATCCCCGGCGCGGCTCCCGCCACTCAGGAACCGCCTCGAGAGCTGACTCCCACGCCCACCGTCAGTATTTCGCCCCGGAACGGACCCGTTGGCGCCACGGTACAGCTTACAGCCATTGGGCTGCCGGCCAACAGCACGGTGAATATCGGCATTGGACCGCCGGAATCGGAATTTGAGGTCATTGACCAGGTCTTTACAGATAGCAGCGGACGTTTGATCCTATCGACTACTGTGCCCAACTTTGTAAAACCTGGCGAGGAGTGGCTATTTGTCGTGCAAACCGGCGAGCAGATCATCATCTCTGAGCCATTCACCGTCCTGGCGGGCATGCCGGGCGACGGCCGGGGCGGCTGGAACATTTACCTCATCGCCCTTGAGGATGGAGGCCAGTCCGGCGAAGAAGTGGGTTGCGGCGACAGCGTCGTTCCCGTTTCGGTCAACGTTGGCCACACACCTGCGCCGTTGCGCGCCACTCTGGAACGTCTGCTGACGGTGGACGAGACGTACTATGGCGAGTCCGGCCTGTATAATGCCCTGGAGCAATCGAACCTCCAGGTGCAGGGAATCAACATCCGCAATGGCATAGCCATCATCCACCTCAGCGGCGAGCTAATAATTGGTGGTGTGTGCGACTCGCCTCGTGTGCAGGCCCAGCTAGAGCAGACAGCGTTGCAGTTTAGTACGGTGAACGCGGTAGAGATTTCGATCAATGGCACACCATTGGAAGAGCTGCTGAGTGGGCAGTGACCGGATAGAGGGTAGGCGTCCGCCCGGCAACTTCTGAGAAATCGGATGTCTCATTGCAGAATTCTGTTGCTGGAGTTCAGCGCGAAGACATCCGATTTCTTAAGGCGTATCTTAAAACAGGTGATAGGGAATTATCGAGAAGTTGAGGAGGTGGAGATGCAGGCCGCGAACCGTTGGTACAGTTTAGGATTGCTGCTGGCTTTAGTGTTGCTCATTAGTAGCATCGCTCAGACAGGCATGGCTCAGGCGCAGGACGGTGAAGAGGCAGAGCAGGAGCCGTTGCGCGGCCTGGAGAGAGAAGCGCCGGTGCGCGCGGCGCGGGTGCTGGAAGCGACCAGACCCAGCCGCAGCGATGTAACGACCATCTTGTTAGAAATACCGGCGGAGGGCGATGCCTACATCGCTTCCAACCAGCCCGACAACAACTTTGGCAGTGAAGGCGGCCTATTTGTCGGTTATAACGACACCTATGGTGCGGAGCGCTCGTTGCTCTGGTTTGACGTTGCGGGCGAACTGCCCGCTGGAGCCAACGTGAGCAGCGCCACGTTGGAGCTTTACCTCAGCTACGCCCGCCCCATGAACGACGAACCGATGCCGATCCTCGTGCGCGATCTGGAGACGTCGTGGAGTGCAGGCTTGGTTACCTGGCACACAGAACCGGACTGGGGCGACGTCTGGGACACCACCGCTGTAGGCAGCCAGAACATGGCAGCCTACACCTGGGACATCACAGGTCTGGTCATCGACTGGTTGGAGGGCAACATCGACAACAATGGGGTGGAGCTAGCGGGGAATGAATCACCAGAAGACGCCAAGGAGCGCGCTTTCTACGCCAGCGAAACGAAGACCAACCTTTACCCTCGCCTGCTCGTCAGTTATGACACCACGCAGCCAGAAGTCCGGGTCGACCCCCTGCCCCTCTATTCACCGCGCACATTCAACGTTTCCTGGACCAACTACGGGGATGACGATCTTGCTTACTACGACATCCAGTATCGTGTGGACGGAGGTAACTGGGTCGACTGGCTGAGTGGTGTCGATCCCAACATCACCAGCGCCGACTTCACCGGTATTGATGGGCGCACATACGAATTCCGGGCGCGTGGCGTGGACGATGCGGGCAACGCCGAACCGTTTGCCGGCGCCGAAGCGGCCACGACTGTAGACGCCACGGCACCGGTGACGACAGTGAAGTCGCTGCCACTGCTGACCAACGAGGCCTCGTTCACGCTCAGTTGGGAAGTGGAAGAGGATCATGGCTCCCCTACCGTCTACTATGACGTGCAGTACCGCTTTAACGGCGGGGCCTGGGTGCCCTGGCAACAACAGACCCTTGCCACCAGCGCCACCTTCACAGCACAGCGCGATGGCTTCTTCGAGTTTGAAGCGCGTGCCGCGGATGAGGTGGGCAACATCGAGCCTTTCCACAATGAACCAGAAGCGGACATTATGGTTGATGCGGAACCCCCATTTATCGCGCCCCGCATCTGGACGCCCTTAATCTACAAGTGAAAATAAAAAAAGACATCCGATTTCTTAGAGAAATCGGATGTCTCGGCTTCTGCTCACTTGACTTCTACTCACAGCTAGACGGCGACCGGTATCGGGATCATCGTCAGCAGGTCAACACCTAACAAGACCATCAGGAAAATGACAGCGGCGATGACCAGGAAAATGCCGAATAGTACTTTGGCCACTGTGGTTGCGCCGGCTGCAACGCCAGAGAATCCCAGTGCGCCGGCGATAAGAGCAACGACGAGTGCGATAATAGCCCAGGTTAACAGTTCCATATCTACCTTCCTTTCATCTCATGATAAACCGCGTCAGAACGACGCCATTTGTGCTGAATCCAATGCCACTAGTCCCACCTAGTCCCACCTAGTCCCACTAGGCCTAGGCCTAGGCGCGGAACTGGCTGATCGATTTACTAACGTACGTCTCTCCCCCGCACACGGCCCAGATAGCAGGGACAAGCTCGCGGGTCATCGACGTCTTAGTAACGTAACCTTGCGCTCCCTCTTGCAGGGCGCGATTGACGGCGTGGGTCTGGGAATGAACTGAAACAATGATGACAGGGGTGTTGATCGACCGCTCACGGATCTTCTTCAGCACCTCGACACCGTCCATTTCCGGTAGAGCCAGGTCCATCAGAACAACGTCGCTGGTAGCGTTCTGTATCAACTGCAACGCCTCCACACCGTCGGCCGCGCTGCCCACAACTTCAATATGTTCATCGCGTTTGAGTAGCTCGTGCATAATGCTGCGCATTAACTTATGATCGTCAACAATGATTACCCTGATACGCTCGTTTGTTTCATGAATGTTTACGCTTTTATCTGCAGCCGTTTGCTCTACCTGATACATAATTTCTTCCATTACCGTGCTATTCATTACATGAATGTGACCGTGCATAGATTGCGGTTAAAAATAGAAAAACTACTTCTTGCAACAATCACTCCCTTCATCATACAGTACTCTGAGGCTATACCATATGGGGTGATTACCTACGTTCTGCTTCAAAGTAGCCCTATTCCGCGATGAGTACCCACGAATCTGAACAGTCCGCTGCCCGCTGGCAGGCGCTTCTGAGCAACCTTGGCCTCTCTTCCCACCGTGGAGCGATGCTCTTTGAGCTGCTACAGCAACAGTACGCCACAGAGCAGCGCGTTTACCATGGCCTAAAGCATGTACTCCATATGCTTGACGTCATCGATACTCTCAGCCTCTTCGCTACTGACCCCGGCGCAGTAGGGTTGGCTGCGTGGTTCCACGATATCGTCTACGACCCCACGGCCGGCGCCGGCCGCAACGAAGAGCAGAGCGCAGCCTATGCGGCCCGCGTCCTGCCCGCTCTCGGCCTGGGGCCAAAACGTATTGCCGAGATAGAACGGCTTATTCTGCTGACGAAAGACCATCGCGTTGAGTCTGGCGATGGCAATGGCGCGGTTCTTGTCGACGCCGATCTTGCTATTTTGGGCGAAGAGCAGCCCCTCTATCAGGATTACGCCCGGGCCATTCGTGCTGAATATGCCTGGGTTCCAGATGAAGCATACCGCCAGGGACGCCTGCGCGTATTGCGTGGCTTCCTAAACCGCAACCACATTTACCACACACCACCGATGCGCCAGCAGTGCGAAGCGCGGGCACGCCGCAATCTGGCCGCAGAAATCAATTCGCTACAAAAATAAACGGCCCAGGCTCGTCATGAACCTGGGCCGTTTTCATATTCCAATACCAATCGTGGCCCCCTGCCGTCCCACCTTCGTTTAAAGTGGCCAGTCCCTCAGGATGCGCTCCGTCTCTTCGGCGTGATTGCTCTCGTCGCGAACGAAATCCTCTAACTGCACAGCCAGACCCTTGTCGCCATACGCATCTGCTTCTTCAGCGCGCTTAGTGTAGTCGGCCACGGCGCGCCGCTCCGCTTCTAACACTGCTTCCAGCATTTCGTGGTTGGAATCAGCTTTGGCCACCGGTCGCGGCTCCGTTGTCGGCTCACCACCCAGGGCCACAATTTTGTTGGCCAGGAACTGGGCGTGGCCCTGCTCGTCGGCCACCTCCGTCAGGAAGAACGACGACAACTGCGGTCGCAGAGGTCCGCTTGCTTTCGCAGCATAAGTGATATACTGAATAATCGCACTCAGTTCACCGGCAAGGTCTTCGTTCAGGTTCTTGATTAATGTCTGCTTGTCCACGATTAGCTCCTTCTTAAACTCAGTTTACATTCGCCTTCAATGCTCACCGCCTATCTTCAGTATATTGAACAAGAGTTAATATTCCCTCTGAGCGGGGCACCAATGATTGGCATATAGTAGGGTTTGTAACAAAAATAAAGCAGAATCAAGCATAAGCGTAGAAGCGCAGGCTGGAGAAACGTAACCTAATGGAGCTTGGGTCACCCGGTGTCTTGATTATTGCCGACGATCCCCTGGCGCGGGCCGGGCTGGCAACGCTGCTGGAAGACCGGGAGGAGCTGCACGTCGTAGGCCAGGTGGCAGCCGGTGACTCTCTTCTGTCGGACCTCGACGCCTACCGGCCAGATGTCATCCTCTGGGATTTCGGCTGGGATCCCGAACGCATACCGGAAATCTTAGCCGATGTGGACCTGCCGGTGCTGGCCCTGCTACCCGGCGATGAGGTAGCCGAGCGACTGGCCATTGAGGCGTGGCAGGCTGGAGCCAGTGGCCTGCTGCTGCGCGAAGGAGAGCTTGATCGACTGGTCACGGCGCTGCTCACTATAGCTCAGGAATTATTGGTGATTGATCCCGCGCTGGCCCCTGCCCTACGCCCCGACCTTCCTACCTCCGGACCCGCTCTGGTCGAGCCACTGACCCCTCGCGAACAAGAAGTACTGCAACTGGTCGCCGAAGGCCTCTCCAACCGCGCCATCGCCCACCAGCTCTCCATCAGCGAACACACAGTCAAATTCCACGTCAACGCCATCATGACCAAACTAGACGCCCAAAGCCGCACCGAAGCAGTGGTAAGGGCAACGCGATTGGGGTTGATTCTGCTGTAAATTGGAGATTGGAGATTAGAGATTGAACTAAGTTACACGGAGAGGCGCGGAGGAGACACGGAGGAGGGAGGTTTGTGGCGGGTCTTTAGTGCCGATCTCGGAGGCGAAGATTGGGATCATCGACTACAGCACCATAACGGGCAAAATGTGCGCAGCCCATCCAACCACCCAACCCATCTGCGTAAATCTGCGTCCATCTGCGGCAAA
>CAZRTM010000060.1:13445-14693 GCA_964602995.1 uncultured Ardenticatenaceae bacterium | reverse complement strand
GTTTCGAAATGGTAGAAGGGCGAAAATGGGCGTACTGGCTCCAGCGAGTTGACCATGCCCGAGAGACTCTCGCCGAAATAGGCAAGAATAAACACAACCGTCGCTACCGTCGCGGCTGCCCGGCGGCTGGGCAGGTAGGCGCCCAGGAAGAGGCTGAGCATCGTGAACAGAAACACAATCGGCCAGGCGCTCAATATAGCCACGAAGAGGTCCTGTGGCGTCACCTCCGTCTCAATCTCGGTCGCTCCCAGAATCGCCGCACTGCCTGCACCCGCAATCACCAGAATGAGAAACATGACAATGGCCAGGGCCAGCGCCTTAATCAGCACAATCTGCCACCGGGTCAGAGGCGTGGCCAACAGCAGCTCCAGCGTGCCGCTATCCTCCTCACCTGCCAGCGTCCCTGTACCCGTAATCAGCCCGTAGACGCCCAGGATAATGGCCAGATACTGCACGACGGCCGAGGCCAGATAACCCTCAAACGTCGACATCTCTACACCCATCGCCTGATAGGCGGAAATGTCACTAAGGGCCGCCAATTGATCGGCCATCTCGGGGTAGACGACAATATACATGGCGCCGAATAACACCAGGCCAATACCCCAGCCAAGGATTGCGCCGCGCCGCGAAAGCAGCTCCGTTTTCAACAGGTTAAACATCGTTATTCCCCTGGTTCCCGCGCCCATAGTAAGCCAGGAAGATCTCTTCCAACGTCACCGGCAACGTCTCAATATCCACAATGCCGCACGGCGCTGCCACCTGTAGCACCCTATCCAGATTCTGCCTCACTTCCAGCCGCACAAGTTGCCCTTCCCGACCCAATTCCGTCACCCCTTCAAAGTCAAAGGCATCTGCCGCG
The DNA here is from genome assembly GCA_964602995.1 of uncultured Ardenticatenaceae bacterium. Taxonomy (GTDB): domain Bacteria; phylum Chloroflexota; class Anaerolineae; order Promineifilales; family Promineifilaceae; genus JAAYYY01. The sequence continues at coordinate 13,834 of CAZRTM010000060.1, read as the reverse complement.
GGCATCTCGCGCATGGTCAGGTTCAACCGCTTGAACTGCTGGTGGATCAACGTTTCCACGCGCTCCACTTTCACCAGCTCCCCGCTGCGGATGATGCCTACCCGGTCACAGACAGCCTGCACCTCCGACAAAATGTGTGAGGAGAAGAAAACAGTGCGTCCTTCGTCCCGCGCTTCGGATACAAGCTCCAGCACCGTCTGCTGCACCAACGGATCCAGCCCGCTCGTCGGTTCGTCCAGTATCAGCAAATCGGGCCGCCCCATGAAGGCCAGCACAATGCCCACCTTTTGCTTGTTCCCGCGCGAATATTCCTTAATCTTGCGGCTCAGGTCCAGATCGAGCCGCGCTACCAACTGCCGCTGGTAAGCACGATCTATGTCATACCCGTA
>CAZRTM010000060.1:0-13345 GCA_964602995.1 uncultured Ardenticatenaceae bacterium | reverse complement strand
TCCACATCCTTAATACCACGGTGCTTGCCGTAGTATACAGTCAGCTTTTCAGTCTCAATGAGATTGTTGCCCATCGACTGCTCCTTCTATCCTATCTGGAACACAATACAAATCTTATCGCAAGCGGAGGAGCCGTCAAAGGGTGCACGACAACAAGCGGAGTTCGTGGCGGATCTTACTACGAATTCATGAGATAGATAGGGCAACACCACCCATAGAATTCGTGTTAATCCGTGAAATTCGTGGCGACTTTCCCTCCCAACCACGCTCCATCACTACAGGTCACCGTATTGCCATCGCCCAGTGCCACCTGACGATAGTCATCAGCCGGAGCCAGCAGCAGGGAGCCGGACGAGGTAAATAGCCAGTCGCCCGACGGCGCCCACACCACCGGGTTGGCGCTGGTCTCATAAGGCAGCACCTCGGTCTCATTACGTAACAGGTCGTGGAACAACAGCCCCTCCGCCGTACTCATCGAGAGCCAGCGCCCTGACGGGGAAATGGTGAAAGAGCCTGGCAGTACGTCGTCGGCGGCAAAGAGCAACTGGAGCTGTCGCGGATTGCGCAGCCCTACGAAAACAAAGGTGGGAATGGGATTGTCCGAACGTATGCCCTGCACAGCCAGGAAGAACAGGTTGGGATCGACCGGATGCACCAGCGGCTCAATGGTTGAGGAGAGAATGGCGTTTGGCGGCAGCAGCGACAGCAACTGCGAGGCACCAATTGAGATCTGCCGCTCCGCATAGCCTACCGAGGCCAGAACGACAGCTCGCAGTTGCCCATCAGGGCTTTGCTGGGCATAGCCGAACGTCTGATTGTCCAGCCAGAAAGGAGCCGTACCAGAATCCATATACCAGTATGGCTGCAAATCGGAATACGTTTCTGTCAGATAAAGAAAGTTGCCTGTCCCGCTGCGGATCAAATAGCGCCCATCGGGTGACCACATAGGCTGGTGCGTAGAGCGTTGCCAGTCACAGCCCTCTTGCAGACAGCCCGCCATTTCGGCCACCAGAAAGGCGTTAAAACGGCGGTCGGGATCCTGCGACTCCACAATAAGGTAGCGCCCGTCTGTACTGCTGCCAACATAGGAGTACCGTTTCTGGCTCTGTCCTTCATCGAGGCTGTTCCACAATAGCTGTGACTCTCCCTCCTGCCAGAAACTCAAATGCAGCTCCTGACTATCGCTCTCGCCTGCCGTTCCGTCTGCCACAATCACACCCTGAGGCGTATAAGACTCTACTATGGTCAATGGCCCTACGGCGCCGAGAGCCTTACCCGGCAAATCACCACCATCGACATCGGCCGAGCCGCCCTCGCGATGGTATAACATGTGGCCCTCCCCTGCGTTGCAAACAAGTACCAGATCCTCCTCCGGCGCCTCGAGCACAGGTTGCGGGCGCTCCTGACGGTCATAGAGAAATGCGCGCCAGCTAAGCGCCGTACGCTCGCTGCCCGGCGGCCCGGCAAAGCGGCCTATCCACGCCTCGTAACTGTCAGCCAGGGTAATGCTGCGTTGCAAGGCCCCCACTGAAAGGTCAGGCTGCCGCTCCAACAAAAACGCCAGGATCGCTTTAGCCGATTCCAGCGACGGATGATGCGCAGAGCGGGCGTCCCCAACCGGCGGCTGGGTCCATAAGGCGCCAAACAGGTTCAGATCGAAGCTGGCATGGCCGACCAAGGCGCGGTAATTGGGGGCGCCAGTCGTGTACGGTGGCAACCCCAGCGCCTGCAGCGCATCATCAAGCGACGCCTGTATGAGGAGTCCCTGCTCGCAGCAGCGCCAGCCCGCCGCCGTCGCCAGCGCCGCGGAGGCCACTTCACGCGCATACCCTGCAAAAAGAGCCTGATACGCCTGCTCGTCTACCGGCACACCGACCAGACTGGGCGCGGGCAACACCAGCGGCGTTTGCGCCCATAGCGGCAACTGTCCGCCCGTGCGCGACGCCAACAGCGCCGCATCGGTGCTGAATTGGACGTCTAACTGCACTCCTGGCGGGCAGGTGACGCCTTGCTCGCCGCAGAGCCGCTTTAACAGCTCGTCCAAATCTGCCGCCAGTCGCTGCACCACTTGCTCATCACGCTCTGGATACGTCACCGCCAGCGTGATAAGTTCCAATTCCTGCCTTTCACCCCAGAATTCGCTAGTAGGCGGCGCGTACAGCCAGCGGTCTGGCCCCAGCCGAAAAACGCCCGTCTGCTCCAGAACCACTATCGTTTCATCACCGCCCGGTGGTGCGTAACTATAACTCTGGTAGGAGGTAAGCGTGGCGGCGGTCAGCTCATTGGAAATAGAGATAGCAGTTGATCCGGTAAGAACCGGACGCCAGGTGAGGTCAAATGCCGGCCGGTCCAGCCACGTCTCGCCCAGCACCATTTGCTCCTGCGCAGTGGACCATGCCGCATCGGCGCCGGAAAGGAAACGCACGAACAGCTCCGTATCCCCCCGCTGCGCCGCCGAACGGATCACGTTGTCGCTGGCCCGCACCTCGTTCTCAATCCGCTCTGTTGTCTCCGCCAGGTGATCCTCTACCCCACTATAGGTCCGGTACAGCCCGTAAGCGCCGCTAATAAGAATCAGGACCAACAGGGCAAGCAACCACGGCCGGCGCGGCGACTTGCCGCCCTTGTCCGGCTCAGGTTCCTGGTGTAGCCTCTGCTCTTCGTCTTCTTCAGTCCGCCAGTCGAAATTGGTCATCTTTTCCCCTGCCGCACTCAGCTACCGTTGTTATACGCGTCTGTATAATAACAAAAGGTGACCAGCAAGCGCGTGCGCCGGTCACCTTATTCTCATCTACGTACCCTGTTCGGACGAGGTCTTGTCAGACAAGGCCTTGTGTGACAAGGCCTCGTCTGAGACCTCAATACCTAATGCACCTGTATCGGGTCTTTAATCACACCGCGATCCGTCAGCGGCGCTTTGTATCCTTCATCAATACCCTCTGGCGGGTCCGTCTTCTCAACCTTCACCGCCGAATTCTTGTAATCCGGAATCTTGGCCCGCTCGTCGACGCGGTCCAGCGTCAGCAGGTTGGCAGCTGCCTCGGCGAAGTGGAAGGGCACAAACACCGTGCCGCGCGGCGAGCGGCCGGTGACCAACACACGCAGCGTGATGGTACCGCGGCGAGAGCTGACGTTGACCCAGTCGCCGGTCTTAATGCCCAGCTCATCCGCGTCCTCGGGATGCATTTCACAAATCGCCTCAGGGAATGCTTCTTCCAGCGTTGAGCGGCCCGTCAACGTGCTGCCATGCCAGTGGTACAGCACGCGACCGGTGCTGAGGTTGAACGGATACTCTTCATCCGGCAGCTCAGAATTGGTGCCGTATTCCACAGCCCAGAAACGACCCTTGCCACGTGGGAAGGAGTCGGCGAAGAGGAACGGCGTGCCTGGATGGTCCAGGCTGGGGCAGGGCCAGTGCACACCACCCTCACGCTCCAGCCGTTCATAAGTAATCCCCCAGAACTCGGGCGTGACCACGCGCATCTCTTCCCAAATATCATTGGGATGGGTGTAATCAAAGCCGGAATTCAGCTTAATACCCAACCGCTCCTCAATGCGGCGGCCCAGATCAGACAGAATATCCCAATCCGGACGCGACTCGCCCACCGGTTCAACAACCTGGCGGCAGCGCTGCACGCGGCGGTCGGAGTTGGTGAACGTGCCGTCCTTCTCGGCAAAGCTGGTCGCGGGCAAAATGACGTCAGCCATCGCACCCGTCTCGTTGATGAAAATATCCTGGCAGACCATGAACTCTAGCTGTTCCAGCGCGTGGCGAGTGTGCTCCAGGTTCGGCTCACTCATCATCGGGTTCTCGCCCATGATGAACATGCCGCGAACGGCCCCGGTCACCGCGCCGTCTACCATCTCCGTGGCAGTCAGACCTGGGCGCGGATTCAGCTCAACGCCCCACTCCTTCTCAAACTTGGCCTTGATATCCGGTTCGTCCACCTTCTGGTAAGCGGTGAATACGTTGGGCAGGCCCCCGGCGTCAGAGCAGCCCTGCACGTTGTTCTGGCCGCGCAGCGGGTTAAGCCCCGTGCCAGCCTTGCCCACGTGGCCGCACATCAGCGCCAGGTTGACCAATGTCAGCGTATTGTCAGTACCATGTGTGCTCTGGCTGATGCCCATGCCCCAGTAGATGGCAGCACGTTCGGCATTGGCGTAAATGCGAGCCGCTTCGCGAATCGATTGCGCCGGGACACCGCTGACTTCTTCCGCCCACTCCGGCGTGAACTCTTCCAGCGATTCCACATAGTCGCTGAACCCTTCCGTGCGCTCGCCAATGAAATCCTCGTCGTACAGCTTCTCTTTCACAATGACGTGAGCCATAGCCTGAAAGACTGCCACATCTGTGCCCGGGTTTTGCCGCAACCAGAGGTCGGCAAAGTCAACCATGCCGATGTGGCGAGGGTCGACGACCACCAGCTTGGCCCCGTTCTTGCGCACGGCGCGCTTCAGGAAGTTAGAAATGACCGGGTGCGTCTCGGTGGTGTTGGAGCCGGTGACGATGAACGCCTCCAGGTCCTCCATCTCGGCGATGGAGTTGGACATGGCGCTGGTGCCAATGGAGAGCTGCAGGCCGGTCACTGAACCGGCGTGGCAAAGGCGAGCGCAGTGGTCCACGTTGTTGGTGCCGAGAAGAGCGCGGATCACCTTCTGGAATACGTAATTGTCCTCGTTGGTGGCCTTGGCGCTGGCATAGCTGGCGATGGCGTCGCCGCCATACTCTCTGGCAATGCGCACCAGCTCGTCGGCCACGTAATCCAATGCCTCATCCCAGCTGGCCTCGCGCCAGACCGGCTCCGCGCTGCGTCCTTCCTCGCGATTGACGCGAATGAGTGGTTTTTTCACCCGGCCCGGATGCTTGACGTAGTCGGTGCCAAAGCGCCCCTTCACGCACAGCATCCCATGGTTAGGCGCGGCATCAAAGGGGGCGTCAATGCGATAAATGAGGCCATCCTTGACGCTCAAATCCATCTGGCACCCTACGCCACAATAGGGACAGGTGGTTCTTACAACTTTATCAGCTTGAATCATGATCGCTTGCCTCCGCAATTAAGAGTCCATTCACAATCAAGCCCCCATCTCCAATTAAGAGCTTCTCTTCATCTATCATTCTTTGTCTCGCTGACGTGCTCAATCCTGCCAGGCGCTCCACTCTGAGTGGGATTCGCACCTCCAGGCCTGCACAACCTTTGAAGCCACAACAGCGCCAGTCAACATGGAGCATCGTTTGTACCTCAGGCATTCTGGTCAGTCCACGGTCGCAGCAAGGTCATGACAGCAATATCTTCGTCCACGTCTTCCCAATGAATACCGATACCCCGGCCGATCAGGCGCCAATTACTCCGCTGCTCGGACGAGGCATCTCGTAAACGCGGAAACCATTCCAGAGGAACCGCGATCTCTCTACCATCGGAGAGGCGAACATGTAGCGCCTCATCACTAAAAGACACATCGACAGCCAAAACCGAGGTTGGACTAATTGTTGGCAAAGTACTCATACCATTTCTCCAAAAAGAGGCCAGCGTTCTCTTCTACCATCTCTCTGAGTTTACGAACCTCTCTGGCATTGTAACCGACTGCCCAAACCAGTTCTACCGGATCCAACCAGAACTTCGCTGCGCTTTCGGCAGATTCGACGTGAATATGAGGTGGTTCACGTCCTTCTCTACTGAAAAAGAAAAAACGGTGCGGTCCTGTCCGCGAAACAGTTGGCATGCTTAAAGTTCTCTACACCAGCGACCAACGCTCCTTTGCGGCCAATCTGGCTAACAACGTATGACCTAATCGGCCTCGGCCGCCGTTTCCTGCTTACGCCGGCGTCGTCCACCGCGCGTCTGGAAGAAAATCTCGTCCGGATTCGCACCCTGCTCCAGCAACGCCTGCCGCTTAGGCTTCAGCGCGCCGGTGGGGCAGACGCCAACACACTGCCCGCAAAAGACGCAAGTTGTATCCATCATACCATGATCCATGAACGTGCCGATGGTTGTATGGAAGCCGCGCCCGTTAAAGTTGAGAGCGAAGGCGAATTGCGCATCGTCCGCGCAGACCTGCACACAGCGCCAGCAGTTAATGCACTGGTTATAGTCGCGCAGATAGAAGGGGTTGTCGTCATAGATAGGCGTCTCGCGCCGCGCGCCTTCGGGGAAGCGGTTCACGTCGACTTCATATTCGTCCAACAGCTCCAGAACGCTCGGCGCTTCGGACACGTCCACAGCGGAAACGAGCATCTCCAGGATGGTGCGGCGTCCGAGCCGCACGTCTTCATTATCCGTATTCACACCCGTATCCACGGTCATACCATCCTGGCAAGCCGTGACGCAGGCTGCCGCCTGCACGCGCCCGCCGGTATCGACAGAACAGATACGGCAGAGGCCATTGCCAGTCAGATGCGGGTGGTAACAGATGATGGGAATGTCAATGCCTACCTGCTTCGCGGCATCAAGGATCGTCGTCCCCTCGGGAACAGTCACTTCTTTGCCATCAATCGTAAGGGTTACTGTGTCACTCATTGATCCTCCGGGTGGAAATCACGCGGTTGCTCTCCTGGACCAACCGCGAATAGAACGTTTCTCTGCGTGCCGCAGCTTCAGGTTAATGAGGCGGTTCCGTATGCGGTACCATACCACCTCTGCTTTGAACCGTGCCCCAAGCTGTTGGAGTCGTTCCTCAAAAAGCTTCTTCCCATAAATATACAGTTGCTGATCGAACTGATTGTACTCTCGAATGAACTCTATATCGTCACGTGATAGTTCAGTCCTTCGCACGCGTTGCCTGCTAACATTACGCTTTGTGTAAAAAGTCACCGGCCAGCCGAAATGGCGTTTCAGCATTATGTATGATTCATCAAACCGTTCAGCAAGACCTACGACTACAAAGTGCTCTCTCAAATTCCGCTTAGCCGTATCCAACATTTCATCGGTACAAGGCCCAAATCCGCGCTTATGCCAATTACCGGCAATCATGCGCGTCTGAAGGTTATCCATCTCTCCCGCTTCTGCATAGTAGCGTACGAAGCCCTGTATATCCATGTCGCCCGATTGCAGGTGCTTATATATTGGCGATGTGGTCAATGTGCGTTCAAAAGAGTAATGAGAAATCACTCGCTCAATCGGGTCGCGCAGAAATGTGATGTAATCAGCCGGGCGCCGGAATTGCTCATGGATGCCAAAACCCAGGTGGCCGTTCAAAAGTTGAATTTTTGCACGTTTTTCAGGTGTAAATTTAAAGAAATCATCAAGGTTTCCGTTTGGATACCTCGCTGTGGCACTGGTTGCGTAGGAATTTTCAGGCTGAAAGTGTGATTCAAGAATGCCATTCAGCGTTGTGCCAGCAGCTTTTTGTATATGTAAAAAGATGAGAACCCTGTCCTCTCTATTTGTCATGATCATTGCAGTGGATCCAGCATGATAGTCGGGTTCATTCCCTCCTTACTGCTTACATTCCTAACGATCGCAGCAACAAAATGTGGCCGTGAAGCCCACCTCGTTCACAATCATCAGTCGTACACAATCCGTTCCGGATGAGTGTAAATACGCATCCGATCCTGCCGCAAATAGGCCACAATCGTGATATTCCACGCTTCGGCCAGGCTCACAGAGAGGCTGGTGGGCGAGGTGCGTGAGCAGACGATGGGGATTTCCATGCGCCGCGCCTTGTTCAACATCTCACTACTGATACGCCCACTGCTCATCAAAATCCGGTCGCGCGTCGTCAGATCTTCCACCAAAGCGCCGCCAGCCAGCTTGTCCAGGCAGTTGTGGCGGCCCACGTCCTCCACCTGCAACAGTATCTGGTCCCCATCGCAAAGCGCCGCGGTGTGAATGCCACGCGCCCGCTGGTACAGCTCGGCTCCCAGGTGCATCTGGCGCATGAGGCCCGCCAGTTGTGCGGCGCTGGCCCGTAGCTCTGACTGCAAAGGAGCATGCTGCTGCGAGAGGTCGTCAAACGTGATGCCGCCGCCACAACCAGCCGTGACAATGGCCCGTTGCGGCAACTCCTTCTCCACGTCCCACAACCAGACGTCAACGCACGTGCCGCTCTGCGAAAGGCGCAGGTGACGCACGTCTTCGCGGCTTTCGATGATGCCCTCGTTATAGAGGAAGCCCAACGCCATGCGCTCAATCTGCCGCGGCGAGCACATAAACGTCGCCAGCTCCTGACCGTTCACTGTAATGCAGGCCAGCGCCTCCTCCACCACATCGCCATCCACTTCCTGCGCCGGCCCGGCGCCGATGGAGATGTAGTGGGCGGGGATGGTGCCGCGGGCGGCCGGAGATTGGAGATCGGAGATTGGTGATTGGCCGTCTGCAGCCTGCTCATCGTCTACTTGATAGTTAGGGCGTGACACTTGATACCGTTACCTTTAAATGGGACACAGATTTTCAGGGATGACACAGATATTTTCTATCTGTGTGTTTCTGTGGTTATCTGTGTCCTATGCTTATTCGCCTTGGCCGTTGCTTACTAACTCAGGCCACAGCTTGATGGCGCTGACGACGGCGGAGGCCGCCGTCTGGCCCAGGCCGCACAGGGACGTTTCAGTCATCGTGTGGCCCACGTCGAGCAGCGTCTGCATATCTTCAGGACGAGCGCCGCCGTTGTGAGCGATGTGGTCCAGGATTTCCATCTGGCGCTGGGTGCCCAGTTGGCAGGGGAAGCACTTGCCGCAGCTCTCGTGGGCGAAGAAGCGGCTCAGCTCATACATGGCCGTGCGCAGATCTGCCTCTTCGTCGAAAACCATGATCACACCCGAGCCTAGGGGGAACCCTGCTTCGCGCACGTCTTCGTAGGTCAGGGGGACGTCCAGCTTATCGGGGCCTACAAAGACACCGGCCGCGCCGCCCATCAGCACCGCCTGAATCTCCTTGCCGCCGGGCACGCCGCCAGCCATTTCAATCAGCTCGCGCGCCGTATAACCGAACGGCAGCTCGTAAAGCCCAGGCTTCTCCACATCACCACTGAGGCAATACCACTTCGTGCCTGGTGACTTCTCGGTACCCAGGCTATTCCATTGCTCCACCCCCACGCGCAACACGGTCAGCGCTGCAACCAGGGTCTCCACGTTGTTTATAGCGGTCGGCTGCTGGAACAGACCGTGTGTGGTGGGGAACGGTGGCTTGATGCGTGGGAAGCCGCGTTTGCCTTCAATCGCTTCAAACAACGCCGTCTCTTCACCGCAAATATAAGCCCCGGCGCCCAGCCGCAGCTCAATGTCGAAGTGGAATCCCTTTTTGCCCAGCACGTTACGGCCCAGATAGCCTGCCGCGCGCGCCTTTTCAATCGCTTCTTGCAGCCGTTTCACAGCGCGTGGGAATTCGCCGCGCACAAAAAGCCAGCCATTCTCGGCCCCCACCGCATAAGCGGCAACGGTCATCGCTTCAACCAGGCTGAAGGGATCATTCTCCATCAACACGCGGTCTTTAAAGGTGCCCGGCTCACTCTCGTCAGCGTTGGCAACGATGTGCTTTTGCGCAGGCTCGCCTGGCGCACCGCGTGTGAAAGCCCACTTCATGCCCAGAGGGAACATGGCCCCACCGCGGCCAACGATATTGCTCTTCTTGGCGACCTCAATCAGCTCGTCCGGCGTCATCTCCAGCACCTGGCGCAGCACCCTATAGCCATCGTGCGCCTCATAATCCTCAAGGCTGGTGGGGTCAATCTTGCCCGCGCGCGACAGCATCAACAGTGGCTCGCCATAAACCTTCATCTCCGGCTCGGGGTAGGAGCCGGCCAGGAAAGCAGGCACATCTTCTGGCGTCAGATCCCCGGCCAGTCGTTCGCCGTCCAGCGCCGCTGGCGCAAACTCGCACATACCCAGGCAAGGGACGTGCTCAAAGGTAATTTCACCCCCTGCGCTCGTTTCGCCTGGCTCCAGGCCCAACTGCTGCTGAATAGCCTGCGATACACGCCCGCTGCCTGCCAGCGAGCAGGCCGGATCTTCACAAAGGCGCACCACACGGCGAGCCGTCGGCTCGTTGTAGAACATCGTATAAAATTCGATGACGCCGTGGACGTCAGAAAGGGGGACGCGCAGCGCTTCGCTAATCGCGACCTGAACATGCTCGGGGAGCCAACCATAGAGCGCCTGGGCCTTATGCAGCGCTGGCAGCAGCATCTTACGGCCGCCAGGCGCCACTTCATCCAGGTAGGGCTGGAGTGCGCTCAAGTCAGCTTCAACGTAGGACATACAACCTCCAAATTTGTGGGATGACGGTCAGGAGACAGTTGTCAGTATTCAGTTTTCGGTATTCAGTGCTCAATGGTTGGTTGAACTGAAGCCGGTAAATTTTCTCTGAAAACTGGCGACTGACTGCTGACGACTGCCAGTATATTATTGTACTTAGGACCACGGCGCGCACAAAAGCAGAGTGGCGGTCCCAGTAAGGCATAGGGCGCGACGGAATTACCCCTGCCGTCGCACCTGCTCCAGAAAACGCTCGGCCTCGGCCAGGTCTTCTGGAGTATTTACATTGAAAAAGGAGCGGCCGGTCGGATCATACTCGGCCACTTCCTCGGGCATCACATGCCGCACGCGCACGTCAGGGTAGAAGCTTATCATCCGCTCCTGACCCTTCTCCAATGCTTCCTCCACTGCCTTCAGGCATGGCTTGCGCGCATACACAGTCTGCATTGTCTGGTAGGTATCGTTCCAACGAGGCACGACCACGTCCGCCTCCGGAGCCAGGTTCAGAAGATGTTCCAGCAACAGCCGGTTGACGAAAGGCATATCGCAAGCCACGACCAGCACTGTATTGCCCTGCGCCGCGCGCAACGCGGTGCGTAAGCCATAGAGCGCGCCGGCTCCTGGCTCCTCATCTGAAAACATCGGCAGGCCCAGGAACTCATAGGCATCCTGGTTATTGGTCGTGATGATCGTTTCGTCCCCCAGACCGGCAACCCGGGCCAGCACATGTTCAATCATGGGCCGTCCGGCCAGCGGGACCAGACCTTTGTCTGTTCCCATACGGCTCGATTGCCCACCTGCTTGAATTACAACAGATATCATGAGGGTATTATAGCCGGGGTAAAGGTTGACGGCACACAGACCGAATATCTCACAATTGCACGATTTGCCATCTGGTCACCGTTTTCGGATTCGAATCTTCTTGTGTGACGCAATAACAATAGCACCCGACTGCAAGTCCGTCGCATGCTGCTCTAAGATTTCATGCAGCAGGACTTTTCGTTCAGATCGGGGCAGATTCTCCAGTCGTAGCAGTCCCCGGTGACTACGTCCCTGACGCCAAATCATCTCTTCAAAATCCCGGTCTGTCGTGATGATAATACGCTCTTCGCGAACGGCCCAGGCCAGAACAGTTGCGTCGTCCATCCTCGGGTCTCGGGCAGCAACCTCGGCGACATCGTGCCCACTTTCTATCAGCCATTGTGCTACAGAGCCACTGGCGTTGACATCAACCAGGAACTTCATCTAGATGCCGACACGTTCATGTACAGTCTCGCCCGCAACCAGATGATGTGCATAGAGCAGAGCCGCCCGAAGATCTTCCGATTCCAGTTCAGGATAATCCTCCAAAATCTCCTGTGGCGTTGAGCCTTTAGCGAGCAGATCCAGAATCATTTCCACGGATATACGCATACCCCGGATAACTGGCTTGCCACCGAGGACAGCCTGGTCAAAAGTAATCCGTTGTAGTAACTCTTCCATCTTTTCCCTCGCTCTCAATCATCAGGTGGTTGCTACAGCGATTTGCAAGCATATTGTAACACAAGAAACGACCCATTCTCTTCTGCCATCTTCAGGCATCCCCACGTTTCCACCGTCTACCGACCACCGTCCTCCATCACCCTTCAAAAGCCTCATCCGGCGAAACGCACTGTTCGCCATACCCCTTCCAATCCAACGTATAGAATGGGGTTGGAATTGTCCGTTCGGGATGCGCGGGAGCCACGTAGAGGTGCGCTACTGAATGCTGTGGCAGCACTTCTCCTGTGCGGCTCTCGTGCAGCGTCACTTCCATCTGTAGGCTGGGATAAAGCAAGCGTGATAGTTCACAACTGCGCTCGGGCTCCACACTATGCGCGGCAGGTGGCAGCGTTACGTGCAGCTGCTGCGGTTGGCCCACTTGCTGCACCAGTTGGCTCAGTCGAAAGCGGTTGGGAGCAAAGTGGAAGACGATGGTTCCCAGCCGGCCTTCTTCCAGCGAGGCCCGGCCCGTAATACCCGGCGCTACCTGCCAGAAAACCTGTTCACCCTCTTGCCGCACCTGCTGCACACCATACTTCCGGTACAACAGCGCCAAAACCTCCGCGCCCGGGGTTTCGCCCGGGCGCAGACCTTCCCAGCATGGGGCTGGGCAATTGCCCGGCGCAAAATTGAGGGCCGGGTCCGACATACGGTACTCCAGCGCACCGCCAAACGCCACCAGAAAGAAAATCAAACCCAGCACCAACCATACACCGCGAATCTGCCAGCGGAAGGTGTCGGGATGTCGATGTCTCGTCGTATACGAAATGTTTGCCATTTGTTGTAATTCCATTACCATTAGCCTATATACTTGTCATTTGTAGGACAAATATCAACTTCCAATCTTATATCAAATTCACGCTTTTACTATTGAGGTGGCGGGGGACCAACAGCCATCCGGCAAATCCTATGGCCCTTTACCGACCTGCTCCACTGGCTGTACAGATTGCCCGCCTGTTGCGCAGGAGGCTGCAACAGAGTGGCGCAAAAGACGGCCGGCTCCCTTCCGAACCAGAGCTGGCCGAACAGTTTGAGGTCAGTCGTGGCACCATCCGCCAGGCGCTGGTGATTCTGGAACGGGAAGGCATTGTCTTCCGCCGCCAAGGCTCGGGTACGTTCGTCAATGAATATGTGCTGCGCATTGAGGCCCGCGCCGAAACAGCTTACGAGTTCGGCGATCTGCTGCGCCGCTCAGGCTTCACGCCAACCATCCAGGTGGTCGAAGCACGGGAAGAGGTGCACGATGAACTGGTCGAGCTTCTGGAAATCCCGCCCGGCACGCCCTGCCTCACCATCCGCAAGCTGTTCCTGGCCGACGGCGAACCAGCTATCTACAACACCGACATCATTCCCAAAACACTGGGCTACGGCGAGTACAGCGACGAAGAGTTACACCAATCTATTTTCAAATTCCTGCGAGAGCAGTGCGGGCAGGAAACTGTGCAGATGCTCTCAGAAATTATCCCCACCATCGTCAATGACGAGCTGGCTGAATTACTAAAAATGGACCCTGGTGCACCACTCCTCCAATTCGACGAGGTGCATCAGAACAAGCTCTACAAACCACTCTTCTTCTCCCGCAACTATTACCGCAGAGCATTTGTGCGCTTTTCCGTGCTACGTACTCTGGCGTGA
>CAZRTM010000059.1:22002-24737 GCA_964602995.1 uncultured Ardenticatenaceae bacterium | reverse complement strand
TCAGCTCCTTCCGCGCCCCCAACGCCATCCGCACCTCCGGCTGGTGGCTCGGCCTCGCCCACCCCTTCGACACCGCCCAATGGACCCTCCAAAACTACGCCACCGTCCTCACCGCCGACGGCATGGCCAACGCCTTCGCCAACAGCCTCATCATCACCCTCCCTGCCACCGTCATCCCCATCACCATCGCCGCCTTCGCCGCCTACGCCTTCGCCTGGATGCGCTTCCCCGGCCGCGACGCCCTCTTTGCCCTTGTCGTAGCCCTCCTCGTCGTGCCCTTGCAGTTGGCCCTCATCCCGCTCCTGCGCCTCTACAGCTCTCTCTCCCTCAACGGCACCTTCCTGGGCACATGGCTGGCGCACACCGGCTTCGGCCTGCCCCTGGCCATTTACCTCCTCTACGGCTACATTTCCCAACTGCCGCGCGAGCTGTTCGAATCGGCCTGGATAGACGGCGCCTCCCACTTCACCGCCTTCACGCGCCTCGTCCTGCCCCTCTCTGTGCCCGCCATCGCCTCCTTCGCCATCTTCCAGTTCCTCTGGGTCTGGAATGACCTGCTCGTGGCTCTCGTCTTCCTGGGCACTAACCCCGACGTGGCCATCGTTACCTCGCGCCTCTCAGCCATGGTCGGCAGCAAAGGAGAAGCATGGCACCTGCTCACCGCCGGCGCCTTCGTCTCCATGATCATCCCGCTCATCGTCTTCTTCTCCCTACAACGCTACTTCGTGCGCGGCCTTCTGGCCGGTTCAGTTAAAGGATAGGGCTGTCAGCCATCAGGTGTCAGCCGTCAGCTGACGGCTGACACCTGATAGCTGATAGCTGAAAGCTATGACCCATTTTCTCGCCTACCGCCTCATGCTCGCCTTCTCGGGGACCGAGCCGCCGCCCCCTATTTTGTCCTGGCTCGCGCAGCGGCCCGCTGCCGGTTTCACACTGTTCCGCGGCCACAACGTGGAAAGCGCCGCCCAGGTGCGCGCGCTGACCCGGCGCCTGCAGCAAGCCACGGCGGACGCACAGCCAGACACTGAACGCCTGCCCCTGCTCATCGCTGCCGACCAGGAAGGTGGGCAACTTCTGGCCCTGGGCCAGGAAACGACACCGTTCCCCGGCAATATGGCCCTGGGCGCAACGGGCGATCCCGGGCTGGCGCGCCGTGTGGGCCAGGCCATGGGTCGCGAAATGGCGGCGATGGGCGTCAATGTGAACTACGCCCCCGTTTGTGACGTCAACAGTAACCCGCAAAATCCCAACGTCGGCATACGCGCCTTTGGCGACGATCCCGAGCTGGTCGCCCGTTTCAGCGCGGCCATGATTGGCGGGCTGCAGTCAGCCGGCGTCGCCGCCACGGCCAAACATTTTCCGGGCAACGGCGATTCGGACATCGATCCCCACTACGGCGTGCCTGTTTTGTCCCAGGATCGCGCTGCCCTCGAAGCCGGCCCCTTCCGCCCCTTCCAGGCAGCCATCGATGCCGGCGTGCGTCTCATAATGTCCGCCCACGTGGCCCTGCCGGCGCTCACCGGCCGTGCTGACGTACCCGCCACTCTGCAGCGGGAGATTATGCACGACCTGCTGCGCGACGAACTGGGCTTCCAGGGCCTCATCATCAGCGATGCCATGGATATGGCTGCTATCAGCCAGGGTGCGGGTCAGATCATCGACGCCATTGCCGCCCTGCGCGCCGGGATTGACGTGCTGCTGTTGACCGTGGACCAGGAAGTGCAGGAACGGCTCTATCAGGGTCTACAGCTGGCGCTTACCCGTGGCCTGCTCGACACTGGTGAGACGGAAGCCGCCGCCCGTCGCGTGCGCGCCTTGCAGCGCTGGCTGGCCCAACACCCGCAAGCGCCGCTGGATGTCGTCGGTTGCTCCGAGCACCAGCAATTAGCCCGCGAAGTAGCACAACGGGCCATCACCCTTGTGCGTAATGACCAGGCCCTCCTGCCCCTACGCCTCGACCCCGACGACCGCATCGCCCTGGTCATGCCCCACCCTGGCGACCTGACCCCCGCCGACACCTCCTCCTACGTCCAGCCAGGCCTCGCCGCCGCCCTGCGCCACTACCATCCGCGCCTCGACGAATTCCAGACCGATCAGGACCCCACGCCCGCCCAAATCGCAGCTCTCAAGGAACAGGTCAGCCAATACGACCTTCTGATCCTGGTCACCCTCAGCGCCAGCCTGCACCCGGCACAGGCCGAGATGGCGCGCCAGCTACTCAATCTACAAATTCCAACCATCACCGTCGCCGCCCGCACCCCCTATGACCTCACCAGCTACCCGCAGACTCGCACCCACCTCTGCACCTACAGCATCCAACCACCATCCATGCAATCCCTGGCCGCCGCCCTCTGGGGCCAGGCCCCCATCACCGGCACCCTACCCGTCCGCCTACCAACCAGCAAATCAACTGCTGAAAGCTGATAGCTGAACGCTGACAGCTGACAGCTAAAAGCTAAAGCCAAAATGCTAATCACCAACACCACCATCCTCACCCCAACTGAACGCCTCGAAAACCACTCGCTACGCCTGCAGGACGGCCGCATCCAGGCGCTGGCACCCGCTGCTGAGCTTCAGCCCCTTCCCGGCGAAGAGGTACTCGACGGCAGCGGCCATTTGCTAACCCCAGGCTTCATCGACCTGCAGTTGAACGGCGGCTTTGGCCACGACTTCACACAAGAGCCGCACACCATGTGGCAAGTCGCCGCGCAGCTACCGCAGTACGGCGTCACGGC
>CAZRTM010000059.1:10294-21902 GCA_964602995.1 uncultured Ardenticatenaceae bacterium | reverse complement strand
CACCTCTTCAATGCCATGCCGCCCCTGCACCACCGCCGCCCAGGACTTGCCGGCGCGCTATTTGACTCAGACGTGCCTGTTGGCCTCATTGCCGACGGCATCCACGTACACCCGGCCCTGGTGCGGCTGGCCTGGCAGGTGCTGGGCCCACAGCGCCTGAACCTGGTCAGCGATGCCATGGCCGCCCTTGGCATGGGTCCGGGACGGTACCAGCTTGGCGACCTGCCTATCGCCGTTGACAATGAACGCGCCACCTTGCCGGACGGCACCCTGGCAGGTAGTATCCTTTCACTGGATCAGGCCCTGCGCAATCTGCAACAATTCACTGCCTGCTCCCTGGTTGAGGCCCTGCAAACGGTCACCCTGACCCCCGCCACCTTGCTGGGCCTGGAGCGAAAGGGGCGCATCGCCGCCGGTTACGATGCGGACCTGGTGCTGATGACAAACGAGCAGGAAATCACCATGACCTTTGTTGCTGGGAAAAAGGTCTATGAGCGCACGAATCGTACTCCTTCATAACCGGCCAACAGGGAGGCATTTCTTATGACAGGACAGCCTGAACAACCCACGCCAGAAATGAACCGCTCCATGCCCAACAGTGTGGTAATCCCCGTGCTTACTTATCCCGATGTGCGCGAAGCTGTGGAGTGGCTCTGCCGCGCGTTTGGCTTTGTAGAACGGCTGCGCATCGCCGAGCACCGCGCACAACTCACCTTTGGTGAAGGTGCTGTCATCGTAACAGGCGGCCCTGGCCTTGGCCTGGCAAACGAATCCGACTCACCTCCTACGGCGTCCACCCATTCAATCATGGTTCGCATCGCCGACGCAGACAGCCACTTCCAGCATGTGAGCCAGCACGACGTCGAAATTGTGAGTCTGCCGGCCGATTACCCCTATGGTGAAAGGCAATATACGGTCAGAGACCCCGGTGGTCACTTATGGACCTTTTCCCAGACAATCGAAGATGTTGATCCCGCAAGCTGGGGCGGCATCTTATACGAGTAGATTCGAACATATTCGAACATGGAATGAGAAAATGAGACCAGAAAGGATTGAACAAACCCACCTCTACCGCGAAATCCACGAGCAGCCGGCTGTCCTGCAACGGATGCTACAAGAAGCGGACGACGAAGCCCGCCGCCTGGCAGCCGCCATCCACAAGCGCAACATCACCCACGTCATCATTGCCGCTCGCGGCACCAGCGATAATGCTGGTCGCTATGCGCAATACGTCCTCGGTGCGCGCAACGGTCTGCAGGTAGCCCTCTCCACCCCCAGCCTCTTCTCCATCTACCAGCAGCCACCCCGCCTGCGCGACGCGCTGGTTCTGGGTATCAGCCAGAGTGGTCAAAGCCCGGACATCGTCTCCGTGCTGGCCGAAGCGCGCCGCCAGAACGTACTCACCGCCTCCATCACCAATGACACCGGCTCCGATATGGCCGCCGAAAGCGACTTCGTCATCCCGCTTCACGCTGGAGAGGAACACTCCGTCGCTGCCACCAAAACATACAGCGCCCAACTCGCCGCCGTGGCCCTCCTCAGCAGCCACCTCCACGACCATAGTCAATCCTTATCTTCACTACACGAAATTCCAGAGGCCGTGGCCGACACACTCCTTATGAATGATGAAATTGCCATCCTGGCCCCACGCTATCGCTACATGGACCACTGCGTCGCCATTGGCCGCGGCTTCAACTACGCTACCGCCTTCGAGTTGGCCCTCAAGCTGAAGGAGCTGACCTATACGGTGGTTGAGCCATACAGCAGCGCTGATTTCTTACACGGCCCGGTGGCCATGCTCGAACCTGGCTTCCCCGTCATCCTCATCGCCCCCAGTGGCGTCATGGCGCCAGTGCTGCTGGAATTCGCCCAGCAAGTCAAAGCGCGGCAAGCGGAACTTGTCGCCGTCAGTGACATCCCCGGCATCCTCTCCCTCGCACGCATCCCCCTGACCCTGCCACACACCGTTCCCGAGTGGCTCTCCCCCATCACCGCCATCGTCCCCGGCCAGCTCCTGGCCCTACATCTGGCCTGGACCCGCGACTACGACGTCGACACCCCCCGCGCTATCCAGAAGGTAACCGAGACGCACTAGCGAAAAGTATGTCTCACTTTTTCCCACGGGCGGCTCGTTTTCCTTATACTTAGCGGTATACGGAGAGTAATCAGTTGTCAGTAATCAGTTAGCAGTAATCAGTATTCAGTTAGCAGCAACCGACCCACTGATTACTGATTACCGACCCACTGATTACTGATTACCGACCCACTGATTACTGATTACCGACCCACTGATTACTGAATACTGACCCACTGATTACTGGACACCAAACATGCCAATACTCGACAAATACTCCCACTTCCACGGCCGCCACTGGGAAACCGGTAGCGTGCACAATTTCATGGCCTACTGTGGCTACACCTTGCCCCACAACGGTGAACCGCCCAGTGAAGCGCTGCTTATGGGTGTCAGCGGTGGCGCGGTCATGGGCTACTTTTCCTTCGCTTACAAGGGATATGACCCGCAGTGTAACATCCTCACTCGCAACACCTTCGACCCGCTGCAAACGCTGCTGTCACGGTTGGGAGTAGAACAGAACGTGCGCCAGTCCACCAACGAGGACAAAGGGCGGCGCAACCTGATCGACACGCTCGAAGACGGTTCTCCAGCCATCGTCTGGGCCGACCCTTTCGCCCTGCTTTATAACAACATGCCCGGTGACGAAGGGCTGTGGGGCATGATACCGCTACTGGTCTTTGGCTATGATGAGGGTAACCACATGGCCTCCATCGCCGACCGCGCCGGCGTTGCTCTCACAGCTAGCGCGCACGAGCTAGACGCTGCCCGCAGCCGGGTCAAGAAAATACGCCAGCGGATGCTGACCCTTGGCCCACCCAACGCCGGCAAAGTAGCCAGTGCCGTTAGCGCCGGCATTCAGGACACCATCAATCTCTACACGAAAAAGCCGCCCAAAGGCGCCGCGCATAACTTTGGTTTCGCCGCTTACCGCCATTGGGCCGATCTGCTCACAAAACCGAAGATGCGAGCGAGCTGGGAGAAGGAGTTCCCGGCCGGTCCCCGCATGTACGCCGGGCTGACGTCGGCTTACGACTTCATCAACCACTTCGGCAAAGGCCAGGACGACCCCGCCGAGCGACAGCTCTACGCCCGCTTCCTGGATGAAGCCGCCCTGATTCTGGAGAAACCCGCCCTGCGCGAGGCCGCCGACCACTTCCGCAGCGCCGGTCGCGCCTGGGAAGCGTTGAGCCAGGCCTTGCTATCCGACGCGATTCCGCTGCTGGGCGAAACACGCCAGTTGATGCAACGACGCCACCAGGCTTTCATTGAACAGGGCAACGAGGCCCTGACAGAAATTAAGGAAATTGACAATCGCTTAGGGGAACTGCGCCAGGAGGCTGAGCATGACTTCCCGCTCAGCGAGGGCGACGCCGTCGCGTACCGCCAACAAATTGCCGGCCGCGTGATGGACGTACACGACCTGGAACAGGAAGCAATCCAAATTTTGGCGGCAGCTCTAGGTTAAAAAGGCAGCTACTCAGCGTCTAGCCACCCCTGCCCTCTTTCTGCAATACTTCCTGCACCACCCGCTCCACGCTCAGGCTGCGAATCGCTCCCACAGCCACTTCCCACGCCCCATCGTGGCACAAGCCGTCCATGCGCGCGTCCTCATAGGCTCCCAACGCCGCCTTCTCGCACGCCTTACGCACTGCCTCCGCCACGCGAATCTCTACCGTCATCTCTTTGCCATTTTGCCCGTATCGACTCATCCCGAATCTCCTTCGTGCGTAGTTAGCTGACAGCTGTCAGCCTTCATTATAACATTACTTTCCCTACCCTGTATAACAGCGCCACCACTTGTTCGGCCGGCAAAGCATAACGCGTATGGCCGTCGCGGCCGGTAACTGTGCGGGCTTGCAAGAGGCTGTTGTAAATCGCTTCCTCCACGCCCTCGACCACCGCTGTGGCAAAGGCATTGAGCACGGGCTGTTCGTAGAGGAGCGGTTGCGTGGTAAGCACCACTTGCGGCCGGTCTGGAATCCGCAAGCCGGTGCTGAATGCAACCACAAAATCGCCGCTGCCTCCATGACAGGTGCTACCAGTGCGCGCCAGACCAAAGGCCGCGCGGTGGCAGAGCCGTTGTAGCTGGCGGCTGTCCATCGGGGCATCGGTCGCCAACACGATCATGATCGACCCCCCGACCACTGACTCAGCACTGCCCACAGACGCAGGCGGGCGCAGATGCCTGCCGACGGGCACGCCCAGAATAGTCAGCTCCTCCGGGCTGCCGAAATTGGTCTGCACCAGCACACCAACTGTATATGGTTCTTCAACGCCCGCCATTGGAGGCAGGCGGCGGCTGGCAGTTCCAATTCCCCCTTTCCAGCCATAACAGCTCGTGCCCATACCGGCGCCAACCGCGCCCTCGGTCACAGGCTTTCCCACCCCTTCCCTGGCTTCCTGCAGCGCCGCGCGCACTTCCGCAATGCCTACCGGGCGCCCCTGCAGGTCGCTCAGGTAGCCATCACTGGTTTCAGCCACCACCGGGTTGACGCTGGCATAACCGCGCCGGCCGCTGGCCGCAAAGCCCACGCCAATATGTGGGTTTTCTTCAATTGCCAGCGTTATGAGAGCATCCGCCACTCGGGGCACATTCAGGGTACCGGTCAGGGCGATAGGCGTTTCGATGTTGCCCAGCTCGCGCACCTGTTCAAAGCCGAGCGGTTTGCCGAAGCCGTTGATGGTATGCACGGCAGCGGCAACTTTGGACTCATAAAGATTACCCGTATGGGGCGCTACTAACGTCACCCCAGTGCGGAATGGCCCCTCTCCCGGCCTCCACGCTCCCTCGCCCCTTTCTATGGTGCTGTGGCCAACAACCACACCCGGTACATCAGTAATGGCATTCAGCGGCCCACTTTGCAGGCGGCGTGGGTAGTCGATCAGGTCAGCCAGTCGGGGCATATATGGTCTCCTGGAGAAAGAGTGCGTTTGCCGTAGATGACCATGCTACTGCACCTCTCTTCACCAGACAACCACGGCTCCCGGTCCGTAGCGCTCCCGGCACCCGCCTAACCTAAGCCTAGGCCAGCCCCAGCCACTCCAGCCCTTCTTCTGAAATTAGCCCTGGCGACCAGGGTGGATTCCAAACGAGTTGCACCGAGACCTCTTCCAACCCCGGAATCCGCTCGCGCAACACGCCTTCGATTTGCTCTGAAAAGGTAGCGTGCAGCGGGCAGCCCGGCGTCGTCAGCGTCATCGTAATCGCAATTCGCCCCGCATCAATTTCCACCTCATAGATGAGGCCCAGGTCCACCACGTTCAGACCCAGCTCAGGGTCGATTACCTCTTTCAACGCTTCGTAGACCAGCTCTTCGTTTACCATATATTGGAAAAATTGGTTCATCTCGCCTGTCCCGCTCCTACTCTTCGATCACCAACTGGTAGGGCAGCGAAATGGCATCCACGGGGCAAATCGTCTCACAGACAGCACAGTAATTACATGCTTCTGGGTCGCTTACCACCGCCAGACCATCCACCAGAGACAGGGCATTGGTGGGGCAAGCCACCACACAATCACCACAACCCGTACACAGGCTCGCGTCTACTTGCGGAAGCCACATCATTTCGTCCATCTTATTTTCCTCTGTGGTCTATCCCCACATAGCGCAGGGATAGACCACGTCAATAGCTTAAGTTCCGTTACTCAGCCCTCCCCTCATGGATAATATCCGGGTTTTCAGCCCCTTCAACAATCAGGTGGCCGACGAGGCCGCGTTCTGAGCGGCTCAGAGCATGGTCTACCAGCACATAGGTGCCCGGCACGTCCACTTCGAACTCTACCACCCAGGCTCCGCCCGGCGGCACCAACACCGTCTGCACATCCGTCAGCGGCTCGGAGGTCAGTGAGCCATAGCTATAAGCGCGGTCGAAGATTTCACCAATCACGTGGAATGAGGAGCTTTTATTCGGCCCGCCTACGCCGAAGAAAATACGCACCGTCTCGCCCGTTTCGGCATACAGCGCGTTCTCTTCCAGAGTCAGCGCGCCGCTGGCCCCGTTGAACACGTAATATTCCGGCGCTTCATGGCTCATCTTCTCGGCGTCAAACGTGGCGTGGCCTGACTGGCCAAACGGCTGCTCCGTATACATCTCGCCCTGCATCACGTAAAACTCGCGGTCAACCTCGGCCAATCCACCCTCAGGCTCCACCAGGATCAGGCCATACATACCGTTGGTAATGTGGTGGGGCACGCTGGGCGTTGCGCAGTGGTAGACATACAGGCCGGGAGCCAGAGGTGTAAAGGTAAAGACCTTCTCCTCGCCCGGCTGCGCCTGCGTATATCCGCCACCGCCGTGTGGGCCGTTTACCGCGTGCAGGTCGATGGAGTGGATAAAGTGGCTGTCGTCCTCATTCTTCAGGCTCAGCTCCACCGTATCCCCCACGCGCACACGCACCATCGGGCCGGGCACAGTACCGTTGAAGGTGAAGTAATCATACGTTGTGCCGTCGGCCAACTGGCCCGTCACTTCTTGCGCCGTCAGCTCCACACGCACCAACTCCGGTTCGCGATCACCCACCGGCGCGGGCACGTCCGATGCGGGACGCACGATGTTCTGGCCTTCCTCAGCCTCCGCTACCGCTTCGCCAATCTGAATGGCGCCTTCCATGCCCGCCTGCCGGTGACCGGCAACGGAGCAGTAATAATAAATAATACCTGACTCGGGTGCCGTGAATGTTACCGTGACCGATTCATCCCGTGTTGTCAGCGGGCCAGTCGTGACGCCCACCTCGTCAATCGTCAGATCGTGCAGCAGGCCATCACCATTCACGACCGTAATGGACACAACGTCACCTGGCTCAGCTCGCAGGGTGGGATTCTCCACGCCGTCAATGTCCCCACCTACACCAATAAAAGCCAATCCACCCTGGCCCGTGGATGTCTTTAATGTATAGCTTACATCCGCCGTTTCCGCATCCTGACCAGCGGCGTGTACATGCGCCGTGAACCCTTCGCTCTCTGGCTCGACCGCAGGCTCGTCAATAGCACATCCTGCCACGAATAGGACCAGAAGCAGCAGGAGTGTAATGCTCTTTAGAACTTTACTCATTACCACAATTTCTCCTAATATCTTTCTGTCTCGCAGCGCGGCCTCTGGTCCCCATCCAGGCATACAAAAACCGCCTGCATTACCTAATCGTAGGCTACAGGCGGTTCGTTAACCTTGATCTGGATCAAGTGCAAAGCACAGTGAGCGCTTCTAGAGCATCGCAATCTCCTTCAACAGATCTGGCTTGCGAATCACAATGCGATGGCGGTCAAAGGAGAGCGCCCCGGTCTCTTCCAACGTGCGCAGGGCGCGGCTCACCGTCTCCGGCGATGTGGCCAGGTGCGTGGCAATCAGCGCCCGCGTAATCGCCGGCCCCGAAAGCGACGGGTTTTCAGTCTGCTCCAGCAAGAAGCGCGCCAACCGCGCTGTGACCGACCGCAACGCCAGGTCCTCGATCTGCACCACCAGCCGCCGAATCCGCTTCGTCAGCCCGCGCAACACCGCCAGCGCCAGCTCGTGGTCCTGTTCCAACGCCGCTTGCAGCACCTCGGTGGGAATGACCCAGGCCAGCAGGTCGGTCACGGCCATGGCGCTGGCAGGATTTGGCGCGCCGTCCAGTGCTGGAATGTCGTTAAACGTATCGCCAGGCCCCAGCAGATGCAGCACGTGTTCCCGCCCCTGCGCTGTCACCTTGTAAACCTTAACCTGGCCCTTATCAATCAGCCACAATCCAGCCGATGGCTCGCCTTCCAGGAAGACGATCTCATCCGCTGCCAGGCTTCGTTGCACGGCCTGCTGTGCCAGTGGCCTTAACCTCTCCTCTGGCAAGGCGGCAAAGTAGGGCTGCTTCTGCAAAAAAACAGGGATGGAAAATTCGGTGGCGCTCATATCAGAATCAGAGTGTATCAGAAAAAGCGACAATCACACCCCACCCAGCCGCTCCAATCGCGCTATGCGCTCCTCATCCTGCGCCACCCACCCTATCTCGGATAAAAGCTGGTGCGCCATGCGAAAATAAGGTTTCGACTCCTCCACCCGGCCCAGCGCCAACAACCCCTCGGCAATTTCCTCAAAGTTGAAGCCATCCGGCTCCGGCAAAGCCTCCAGCTCCCGTTGTATGGCCAGCGCCTCTTCCACACGGCCCAACGCCCGCAACACGCGAGCCACGCACCATTGCGCAATGGCAATTTCCGCCTCGTCGCCCTGTGCCTCCCGCTGCGCCAACGCCTGCTCGAACGCCGCCAGCGCTTCTTCATACCGTTCCTGGTCAAACAAGGTCCAGCCCACGTTATTATAGAGCGACCCCAGCCAGTTACGCGCCCAGGGGTCGCCAGCCTTCTCGGCATAGGCGATAGCCTTCTCGTTCCACTCCAACCGCTCCCCAGGTGGGACCACAATGCCCATCATGTGTAGCGCATCCACCGCATAATAATCAGCCCCAATCTGCTCTGCCAGCGCTGCCGCCTCCAGGAACAGCGGTACACTGCGTTCAAGTTGCCCCGATTTGCCATACACCCGCCCCTGCTCCAACAAATAACGGACCTGCACCACGCCGCCCGGCTCCATCTCCTCCGCCACTTCGTCCAACAAGCGCTGCGCCTCTTCAAACCGTTCCTGCAACCCCAACGTCCGCGCGATCTGCGTCAACAGTTGCAGCCGGTACTGCGCATCCCCTCCCCCACTCTGCAAAAGCTCCCGAAACCGCCCCTCCGTGCCAACCGGATCACCGTAATCCCACTCATCATTAAAATCCACCCAATATTCCACACGACCCCCACTGAGCGCCAAAGCGCCTACTACCAACCATCCGCGCGTTTCCCGCGTCGGGACATCCGTGGCAAATCTCTAATCAACCAATCTCCAATTCCCTCCCCGCTCCTCCGTTCTCTCAGTGGCCCTCCGTGTTCCGCTGTTCCCAATCTCCAATCTCTAATTCCTCTGCCGATGCTCCACCATCATGCACGCATTCATCACCACATCTAGCCCGGCCGCCTCGGCCTTCCGCGCTGCTTCCTCGTTCACAATCCCGCTCTGCATCCAGATGGCATCGGCCCCTATCTCAATCGCCTGGTCCACAAAGGGCGGTACGTGCTCGCTACGGCGGAAGAAGAGCACCAGATCCACCGGATCCGGCACCGACAGCAAATCTGGATACGCCTTCTCACCCAGCGCTTCGTGCAGGTTCGGATTCACGGGAATAATGCGGTAACCCTGACGCCGCAGATAAGCCGGCACATAGTAGCCCGCCCGCGACGGCCGTGAGCTGAGGCCCACAACAGCAATTGTCTTCGTCTCCTTCAGGATACGCTCAACCGTTTCGTCACTGTAGTAGTCGTTCATACTTCCTTTGTTCCTTACCACTCCTCTATATCTGATTCTAGCTCTACATAGTTCCAGGTCAGCGGATCTGTCACCTGAACCGGGGTAGCCACAGATAAAGGAGTGACTGAGTAGTAATAGTTCCCCGCCGTCTCCGGTCGCCAACCCCACTCCACCAGGTTGGCGTAGGCTGGGCCTTGAATGCCAAAAACAATCGTGTCAATCTCGGGATACAGGCCGGGATAATTTCCCCAATAGTGCGCTTGAATGGCACCACCGAGCATCTCGCCTGTAAGCGCAAGCTCTTCAATATGGTAACCACGCGCCAGGCGAAGCCTGAGTGGCCGTATCTCTGCGTCATAGAACAGAGAGCGATTGGACACCGTACTGTGAACCACCAGTGTACAGGCCATATCATCATCGGTGGCCGAGGCGCCAGGTGCGGTGTCGGGTATAAACTCGAACCGGTAGCCACCGCCCACGTCGCCATACCATGGATCGGCCTCCCCCACCTCTGGAACTTCCTGGAGCCTGTGTAACTGCTCGCGGTCACGATAGCGCAGAACGACAGCGGCGCCACGACTCTCAATCTGGTAGCGGAGCACGTCATGATTAATCTGGTGTTGCCAGTCACGGATTTGGGCGGTCTGTTCCCGCGGGACAGAGAGAATAAGTGCTTGAGCGGCCATAAGGTTACCTGCTATGTTGTGTATGGTTCGCAGCCAGGCGCTTCAATGAAACTCGTTATCTATTTTAACCGAGCCGGTCAACCTGACCGGCAGTAGGCTCCGCTCAGCAGAACCAATCTTCGGTCAGGCGCGGCGGTGGCAAATCCGGCGTAAGGGGCGCCTGCCACTGTGGCGCCGGCTTCCCCGCCATACCATATGCCAGCCGCTCGACCTCTGCAAAGACCCGGTACGGTGAACTACTCCCTTCGCCTGCTGCCTCCGCCAGCCGGGCCACGCGCTGCTGCAGCTCATCCATGCACGGGTCGGGATGCTGCCAGCGGTACGTGAAATTCTCACGGTCCAGCTCACCCACCCACTCGTGAGCGTCAGCATGGTCCAACAGGGCGCTGTTCGGCGGCACCAGCAAGCGAATCGACAACTGTACAGCCGGCACATGCTGGATTAACTCCTGCTCGCGAATCCATTGCAGCATATGCAGGTAATCATCAAGCGTGGTCCACGGCGTAAACGGCAGCCACGTCGGCTGCACGTGCAGGCCGGCTTCGTCCAGAATCGCCAGGGCTGTTTCCATATCTTCAACAGTGTGGCCCTTCTGCAAACGCCGCAGAATATCTTCGCTGGTGGCCTCAAAAGCCGAGACCACAAAGCGCGCTCCCATCTCACGTAGCTCGCCAAACAGCGACCGGCGCTCGAGGATATGTTCAACCTTGGTCGTAAAATCAAAGGTCAGACCCGGGAATTCCTTGTGCAAGGCCCTGGCCACCTTCATGGCATGTCCCGGCCCGTTGAGAAAGTCCGGATCACCAAACGTGATATGTCGCGCCCCCTGCGCCACCTGCTGCCGTATGTCCGCCAGCACCGTCTCCAGCGGCATCACAAAAAAGCGCCCGCCGTAAACCGGCACCACGGGACAGTGCTGGCAGGTGTGCAGACAGCCACGGCTGGCCTCCACATAGCCCGCCGCAACCGCGCGCCCGTCATACATATAGCGCGCGTATTGGTCTAACGACGGCAGGTCGCGCCGGTCTGGCAACGGGAAACTCAAGCGCTCCAGATAGGTTCCGTTACGTCCGGCGGCTGTAGAGACGCCGCCCACATCCAGCGCACTTCCACCCTGCGCCACTGTGCGCACCAGCTCGCGCAAGGGCGCTTCATATTCACCGGCAATCACCGAATCGGCCAGCGCCCTCTGCCCATTCTCCGCCTGCAACAAATAATCAGCGTTCAACCAGGCATAGAGGCCGTAAAAACAAATATGCGCCTCCGGATTCAGGGCGCGTACCTCTCTGGCAGCCTGTACGCCCAGCCGCATGGCCGTGTGCATGGGCACGGCAATGCCCACAAAATCGGCAGCGCGCACGGCTGCTTCATCCAGCGTTTCGACAGCCAGGTCACAGGTAGTTACCTGCTGCCCATCCTCACGCAAGAAAGCAGCCGGCCAGGCCAGGCTCAGGGGTTGGTGCCCCAGTTCATAACAGGCGATCAAAAGTACCTGGTTCATACAAGCGTAGTATAACAACCTCAGAGGTTC
>CAZRTM010000059.1:0-10194 GCA_964602995.1 uncultured Ardenticatenaceae bacterium | reverse complement strand
CGCCTCAATCAAAGAACCCTATAACATTAAACTTACGCACCAGGACTATACTGTTTCTAATGAAATGACGTAACTTACTCGCGAGGAGGGACATAGATGTCAGGACGTGGACTACACCTGGGTCGCATATTCGGTATCAAAATAAACATCGATTGGAGCTGGCTCTTCATCTTCTTGCTTGTTACCTGGAACCTGGTCGCCGTCTTCAGCCAGGTACATCCCGAGTGGAGCCTGGCCCTGAGTATCGGTACCGCCGTCGTTGCCTCCATCCTCTTCTTCGCCTCTGTCCTGGCTCATGAGTTGGCCCACTCGCTCGTGGCCATTTCCCAGGGTATCCCGGTGCGTAGCATCACCCTCTTCCTCTTCGGCGGCGTTGCAAGCATCGAGCGCGAACCACATTCAGCACGTGCCGAATTCCTCATTGCCATCGTCGGCCCCATCACCAGCATCGCCCTCGGTATTATCTTCACTCTCCTCGCCGGTGTGGGCATAGCTAATCTGGCCGCCACTACCACTAACCCCATGAACGCCCTCGCCAATCTAGGCCCCATCTCCACCCTCCTGCTGTGGCTGGGGCCAATAAACATCATCCTTGGCGTCTTCAACCTGGCGCCCGGCTTCCCTCTAGACGGCGGCCGTGTCCTGCGCTCCATTCTTTGGGGCGTCACTGGCAACCTGCAACGAGCCACGCGCTGGGCCTCCTACGCGGGACAGGCCATCGCCTGGCTGATGATTGTCACCGGCGTGGCTATGGTCTTCGGTGCGGAAGTTCCCTTCTTTGGCACTGGCTTCGTCTCGGGCCTGTGGCTGGCCTTCATCGGCTGGTTCCTCAACAACGCTTCACGGGCGAGTTATCAGCAGGTGGTGCTGCAAAACCTGCTCGAAGATGTGGCCGTAGGCAGTATCATGCGCCGCAACCCACCCACAGTTAGCCCCAGCGCTACCATAAGCAGCCTGGTCTATGACAGCATCATGGGCACCGACGAACACGCCTTCCCCGTCGTCGAAAATGAGCGGCTGGTTGGTCTCATCTGCCTGCACGACATTCGTAATGTGCCCCGCACCCAGTGGGAATCGACCACAGTTGCCGAAATCATGACCCCTCGCGAGCGGTTACTGGTCACCACGCCCGAAGAAGAAGTAGACGACGCACTCACTAAATTGCAGAGGGAAGACCACCGCCAACTGCCTGTCCTACAACAAGAAACTCTCGTCGGCCTCCTACGCCGTCGCGATATCCTGCGCTGGCTGCAGCTCCAGGGCAGCGAAGCCATAATTTAACCAACCACCCAACTACCCCGCCCCACCTAACGCACTATAATAGGCCATAAATAGGCGTAATTGTGCCCGTAGGGGGCAAAAAATGAGTGACGGAGATTTCTTCAAAAGGAAACGGGAGCAGATGGTAGAGCGGCAGATAAAAGGCCGCGGCATCCGCGACCCTGCCATCCTCGATGCCATGCGCGACGTACCTCGTGAACATTTCGTCGTCAAAGAGTATCAGGCCTCCGCCTACGACGACACCCCCCTGCCTATCCCTGCTGAACAGACTATCTCCCAACCCTACGTCGTGGCCCTCATGATCCGCGCCCTGCGCCTGCGCGGCGACGAAAAGGTGCTGGAAGTTGGCGCTGGCTCCGGCTATGCCGCCGCCATTCTTAGCCGCATCGCCAGCGAAGTACACGCCGTTGAGCGTCATCTCGAACTGGCTGAGTATGCCAGGGAGCGCCTGGCCGCCCTGGGTTACGACAATGTTCATGTACATCACGGCGACGGCACCCGTGGCTGGCCTGACGCCGCCCCCTATGACGCTATCATGGTCTCTGCCAGCGGCCCGCGCATTCCCGACCCCCTGCGCCAGCAGTTGGTCGTCGGCGGGCGGCTGGTCATGCCCGTTGGCCGCTCTCGGGGTCTGCAAAGCCTCATCCGCGTCACCCGCATCGCAGAGGACAAATTCCACGACCGCAACCTGGGCGGCGTGCGCTTTGTGCCATTGATTGGGGAAGAGGGCTGGTAGCCAGACGCCCTACTCCACCGGCAGCCCCTCCTTGCGCCAGGCCAACATCCCGCCTGAAACATCCAGCACGTCAAAACCGGCCTTGCGCAGGCGGCGGGCGGCGATGGGGCTGCGATGACCAGAACGGCAGATAGTCAGAATGGTGTGGTCACGGGGTAGCTCGTTCATGCGGTTACCCAGCTCCGTCATCGGAATAAACTCGGCGCCCGGAATGGCGCCTGAGCGGTGTTCCACCGGCTGCCGCACGTCCAGAAGCACAGTCGGTCGCTCATCCTGGAAGTGAAGCTCGTAGGCCTTAGCCACAGAGATACGGCGCACACCGGGGCCGAAAAGCCGTCGCAAAATTCCTTTCACCGAATCAATCTCCTCACTACGCGGGCAACGCCTGCCGTACGCGCTCTAGCTGTCCCGCCGAAAGCAGTTTTTCGCTCTTGTGCACAATAAAGTCGGCATATGCCTCTATGAACTCACGGCCCGGCTTGCGGAAATCAAAGTCCTGGGGATGGTCGCGGAAATATTCGCGATGCACCCGCGTCCACACCAGTCGCCCGTCAGTATCGATGTTGACCTTGGTCACGCCTAGCGGCACAGCGCGTGCGAACTCATCTTCATCCACGCCGCGCGCCGAGGGGTCCAGAGCGCCGCCGGCAGCGTTAATGCGCTCCACCTCTTCTCGCGGCACGGAGCTGGAACCATGCATCACCAACGGCGTATTCGGTATCCGCTCCTGAATCGCCGCCAACCGGTCGAAGTGCAAACCCTGCTCGCCGCTGAACTTATAGGCGCCGTGGCTGGTGCCAATGGCCACTGCCAGGCTGTCACACCCCGTCTGCTCCACGAAAGCCTGCGCCTCGTCCGGGTCTGTCAGCATGGCGTGTTTCTCGTCCACGCGGATATCTTCCTCCACGCCGCCCAGCATCCCCAACTCCGCCTCCACGCTCAGCCCCCGCTCGTGCGCCCGCTCCACCACGCGCCGCGTAATAGCCACGTTCTCCTCAAACGGTTCGTGCGAAGCGTCGATCATCACCGAGCTATAGAAGCCGGAATCAATGCAGGCGTAGCAGGTCTCTTCATCGCCGTGGTCCAGATGCACGGCAAAAATCGCCTCCGGGTATAGCGCCTCGGCGGCACGAATAATCGACTCCAGCATCAACGGGTTGGCGTAGCTGCGCGCCCCGCGCGAAATCTGAATGATAAACGGCGCCTGCGCCTTCATGTGTCCTTCAAATAAGCCTAACGCCTGCTCCATATTGTTGATGTTGTAGGCGCCGATGGCAAAGTTGCCATAGGCTATTTCAAACAAACGCGCTGTTGTCACAATCATTGCTTTCTCCTCTTGACCACTAATACCGCAAATTATCGAAATCTCGACTACGGCGCTCCTAAGCGGCTGGCGAAGAACTCATCAAGTGAGTGGCCCGTCGCTTCTTCCAGCACTGCCTGGAACTCCTCATGCGTCGCCGTCCCACCACCATACCTCTCAAAATAACGCTGTAGCCCTGTAAAAAACGCCTGGTCACCAACTTCTTCACGCAACTGGTGCGCCACCAATGCACCCTCGAAATAGCTGTGTGCGCCAAACAGTTCGCCCGGCGGCGGCTCATCCAACACGAAATCCCGCGGGTTGTCGGCAACAAACGCTTCATAGCCGGCGACCACTTCCTCCACCTGCTCTACGCTCTGCTCCAGCCATAGCGCGCTAACATAGGTGGCAAATCCCTCATTGCGCCAGATGTCACTCCAGGAATCGAGGCTCACCCAATCGCCAAACCACATGTGCGCCAGCTCGTGAGCCATCACCCCCACACCAGCCTCTTCACTCAAAAGGACCATCGTCTGCGTCTCCAGGGACACGCCATTACCCAGCACCTGCACAAAGCCAAACGCCTCAAAGGGATATGGTCCAAAGCGCTCGCTCATGAACTCTATCATATCTGCCACTTGCGGCTGCACGGTTTCAAACGCCTGCTCATTTTCAGGGAACACGTAGTGGCGCAACAAGACGCCGCTCTCTGTCTCCCCTTCCACCCGCACATAGTCGCCCACAGCCACCGTCGCCAGGTAGCTGGCCATCGGATATTCATGCTCCCAGATGTAGACATCGCCCGTGCGCCCATCTGCGAACGCTTCGGCCACCTCGGTGTGCGTTTCCACCAGCATGCCATTGGCCACAGCCACCAGCTCTTCCGGCACCGTCAGCTCAAAGCGGTAGGTCGCCTTATCCCGGGGGTGGTCATTGTTAGGAAACCAGTAACGCGCCCCATCCGGTTCGGCAACCACATACAGCCGCTGTCCCTCAGGCTGGAACCGGATACCCAGGTGGCTCACAAAAGGCACGTAGGGAGACGGCTCCATGACCGGCGCGCCACTGTAAGCAACGTCGATGGCAAAGGCGCCGCCTTCATCCAGCGCCTGCGGCAAATTGACCAGCAACTTGCCATCCTCGCGGCTAAAAGCAGTCTCCTCTCCCTCGACCATTACGCTATGTACCTGAAAGCCAATGAAATCCAGCGACAACTGTGCCAGCTCGTCCAGGGTAGCCACTGCCTCAATGGTCACCAACCCTTCCACTTCCGTCTGCGCCGGGTCCAGCGCCAGCCTCAGCACGTAATGCTGTACGTCATACCCCGTGTTGCCCAGCTCCGGAATGTATGGGTCGCCAATGCTCTGCTCCCCTGCCACACCTTCCACTGGTGGCAGCGTCGCCGCTGGCGTCGGCGAATCTTCCGGCGGCGCTGTAGGCGACGGTACGCTGGTGAAAATCATTCCATCGGGCGGGGCGGTGACCGCCTCGTCCAGCGGCCGGGTCATCACTCCCTCAACCTGCCCCTGACAGGCAGCAGGTACAACAAACAGAACCGCCAGTAGCCACAAAACGACAAACCGCTTAGACCAGACGCGCAAAGGATTCCTCAAAGCACAGGCTACTCAAATACAGGCTGCTCAAACAACTTCTCCAACGAATACAAGATTGTAACATACGCTGTCTATTATTCTGATAAGAGGCCCTACCGCATTCTCGCGTCGCTTCAGCTCGTGGTGAAGGCAACGCAAGATAAGAAAGCCACCTGAGTGCTTCCAATCTACTGCTGGCTATGCGACAATGGTTCTATGGAAGCACGCCGCACCCTCCGTCTACGATCAAGGCTACCCCTGCTCTGGCTGGGCGTGGTGCTCGTGGCTGCCCTGCTACTGCCTGACCGTGTCTGGACCACATTCCTGGTGGGTCTGGGCGGCCTTTTCGCCGTGGCCTACCTCTGGGCACGTCAGCTATTGCACGGCCTGCACGGGCAGCGCCGCCTGCGCTTCGGCTGGGTATCTGTCGGCGACCGCCTCTCAGAGGAGTTCTCGCTCGCCAACCGTGGCTTCGTGCCCGCCTTCTGGGTAGAGGTCGCTGACGAATCGAACGTACCCGGCTACCGGCCGGGCGTCGTGCGCAGCGTTGGCGCCGATGCCAGCGAGCAGTGGCGGCAGAGCGCCATCTGTAGCCGTCGTGGCCAGTACCGGCTCGGTCCCTGGTCCTTGCAAAGCTCGGATCCGTTCGGCATCTTTGCCGTCGCCATCCACTATCCGCAGACGGAAGAAATCATCATCCATCCCCCCATCCACGCCGAGCTGCCCATTCCCCTGCCCTCGGGCCAGAGCAGCGGGCGCAGCCGGGCGCGCGAACGAAGCTGGCAGGCCACGCTCAACGCCGCCAGCGTGCGCGATTACCGGCCCAACGAGCCTTACCGCTGGATTCACTGGCCCACCACCGCCCGCAGAGACACTCTCACAGTGCGCGAATTTGACCTGGACGCCGCTGGCGACCTCTGGCTGCTGCTCGATCTGGAAGCCGCCGTGCAACTGGGGCAGGAGGAGCAAGGCACGGAGGAGCAGGCCATCTTACTCGCCGCCTCGCTCACTGCCCGCGCCTTACACGAGAACCGGCCTATCGGTCTCGCCAGCTATGGACGCCAACCGCTCCTCATTGCGCCCCGCCAGGGCGAAGGGCAGGAATGGCGCATTCTGCACGCCCTGGCTCTGGCCAGCGCCGATGGTGACACACCGTTGGGCGCTGCCCTCCATGATCTGAGCCGCGTGGCCCGGCGCGGCAGCGCGGCCGTGATCATCACACCGCGCGCCGGCGCCCAGTGGCTCTCCGCTCTCCTGACGTTGGCGCGCAACAACATTGACGCTCACGTCATCCTGCTGGACCGCCCCTCTTTTGGCGGCAGCGGCAACAGCCAGGCTCTGCACGACTCCATTCGCCAGTTGGGCTTCAACTGCCAGATTGTGCACCGCGGCGACCTGGCCCTGACGCCACAGAGTACAGAGCGGCGCGGCTTCTGGGAATTCAAGACACTGGCCACAGGCAAGGTCATCGTGACCAGGAAACCACAATAACGGATGAGGCAAACAACTGTGACAGCCCTCTATAAGAACTTGCTTTTTCAAATACCCGCCACTTTAAAGGTCAAACGGGAGACGCTCCTCTTTTTGCTCATGGGCCAACCGGCTCTGCTGATGCAAATCGCCCACCCTCTGGTCGCCCGCGCTGTAGCCGAACATAGCTCCTATAGCGAGAAACCGCTGCAACGGTTGCTCAACACCTATCACCTGAGCATGGAGCTGTTCACCGGCAGCGAAAGTGAAGCGCGTCAGGCAGCCGCCACCATCAACCGCGCCCATAAGCCGGTGCGCGGGCCCGATTACGACGCCCGCGACCGCGCGTTGGGCCAGTGGGTGTGGGCCACTCTTGTCTACAGCGTCGTCATGGGCCACCGTCTCTTCTTCAACCCCCTCATTGCAGAAGAACAACAGACCGTGCTCGACACCTTTCGTCGCCGCGGCCGCCTGCTCGGTCTCAGCCAGGAACTTCCGGCCACGGTCGACGAGCTGCTAGGTTACGTGGACGAGATGATTGAAAGCGGCGAGGTGCGCGTTACCAGCGAAGCGCGTGAAGTGGCGCGCCCCATCATGGGTGAGCTCCTGTTTCCACTCCCCGGCCCCCTCCTGCCGCTGACCGCCTACATGGCTCGCGTCGCCCTGCCCGCGGAACTGCGTCGTCAATACGGCCTCTCCTGGAATCCCCTCTCCCAACGCGCCTTCCGCACCCTGCTTCGCCCGGGGGCGCGTCTGATCCTCCCCCATGTCAGCAATGAGCTGCGCTGCCTGAGATAGCTGGCTAAACGCCGGTCAGGAAACCTATTTTCAGGTTGACCGTGGCCTCAGCCATCATCGTCAGCGTCAATACAGTGCCATCACGCCATCTATCACCCCCAGCAGGTGATATATATCACTATAAGCCAGCATAGTATCACCATTAAGATCATACGTAGTCTGGCGAACGCTCTCATGCCGCCTCTCCAATCGGTTCGTCATCATCGCGCATGACATCGGATCACAATTGACTCTCACAAACCCGGTCAGCCGGCCGTGTTTGGTGGCGGCTGCCCCAATAAGAAGGCTGGAGCTTATCATCATGAGTACCTTCACAAGAGAACAGGCTGGCGGGGCCACCGCGGCAAGGAGAGCCGGCCATCCACTGGTCCGCAGGCTCTTCTTCTTGCTCCTACGCATACTGGTGGGGCTGGTCATCAGCCTTTCGCTTCTGCCGGTCATCCTGCTACCCTTCATCACCTCCGTCCCCTTATTCCTATCTGCTGTACTGGCAGTGGCCGACGCCGGCCTGCTGCTCGCGGTGCTACGTTATGACTCCGCGCTTCGTGCCACAGCCGTTGCCGGTCTGGTCCTCGTCAGCGTCATAGCTGTGCTGCTCTCACAGCAGTACGCATCCACTCCACCCATCGTCAGTGCTGCGGGCGACCCCATACCCGGCAGCATTGCCGAGCTGACCGCCGTCGAGCTTAACGGCCGCAGACAATGGATCACCATCCGCGGCAACGACGTTGAGAAGCCGGTGCTGCTCTTCCTGGCCGGCGGCCCTGGCGGCAGCCAGCTCGCCGCCTCACGCAAGAACCTTGGCGCGCTGGAGGAGCATTTCGTCGTCGTCAACTGGGACCAGCCCGGCGCAGGGAAGTCATACCGCGCCGCCAATTTTGCCGAACTGACGCCGGAGCAGTACATCGCCGACGCCCATGAGCTGACCCTCTACCTCCTTGCCCGTTTCGGCAAGGAGAAGATTTACCTGTTCGGGGAATCCTGGGGCAACCTCCTCGGCGTCTGGCTCGTGCAACGCCATCCTGAACAGTACCACGCCCTGGTGGGCGCTGCCCAGATGGTCGCTTTCCTGGAGACGGACACCTACGACTATGAATTAGCCCTGCAAATTGCCGAGGAACGGGGCGACACGGGTAAGGTCGAGGCGCTACGCCGCCAGGGGCCGCCGCCCTACTACGGTGATGGCGTGGCCAGGAAGGTCACGGAGTACATCATGTATCTCAGCTCGTACATGAATGGCAACCCCGCGATTCATTCCAACTATGACACCTTTGGCGACATTGCCGCTCCAGAATACGGCCTCTATGACAAGGTGAACTACGTGCGCGGCCTGCTGCGCACCATGGAAGCGGTCTGGCCCCAGCTCTGGGAAGTGGATCTACGCCAACAAGCACCACATCTCGACGTGCCCGTCTACTTTCTGGAAGGGCGCCACGACGTCAATGCGCCACCCTATCTGGTCGAAGATTACCTCCAAACACTGGAAGCACCCCATAAAGAGCTTATCTGGTTTGAACATTCAGGCCACAGCCCCTGGGTCGAAGAGTCACAAAAGGTCGTGGACGTCATGGTCAACACCGTACTCAAGCAAACCGAGCGTTAACACGCATCGAGAAGGAACAACAATGGCTAGAAAGGTGGTAGCAGGAATCACCCTTGGGCTGCTCACCACAACAGCCCTCGCCGCAGGCGTCTGTGTCTACCGGCGGGATATTGGCCGCGCTTACCGCCGCATCCGTGGCCAGAGCGGGCTTATTTCCTCACCCTGCGGCGACATTGAGTTTGCCGAAGGCGGTAGCGGACCCGCCGTGCTGGTCATTCACGGCAGCGGCGGCGGCTTTGACCAGGGCCAGCTAATGGCCGAGGCGTTACTGGGCGACCGCTTCCACTGGATAGCGCCATCGCGCTTTGGCTATTTGCGCTCCACCTTCCACGACGGCGCGACCTTCAATGACCAGGCTCACGCCTATGCCGCGCTCCTTGACCATCTCGGCGTGCAGAAGACGGCCGTGGTTGCCCTGTCGCATGGTGGGCCGTCGGCCCTGCTCTTTGCCGCCCTCCATCCGCAGCGGGTCTCCTCGCTCACCCTCATCTCGGCCGGCGTGGCCCCCATTTCGGACGCCGAACAGCTAGACGCCAATCAGAGAGGCGACGCCCTGGCCGCCATCTTCAAGCACGACTGGCTTTATTGGGGTCTGAGCAAGCTATTCCGCAAACGGCTCATTGCCCTGCTGGGCGCCGCTCCTGCCCTACTGTCAGAGCTTGAACCCGACCAACGCAAACTGGTTGAGCGCGTCATAGATGAAATGAACCCGGTCGCACCTCGAACGGCCGGCGTCGATTTCGACAACCATGCCGTGCTACCGGGCGCCAGGATTGCCGCCATTCAGGCGCCCACACTCATTTTCCATGCCGTTGATGACGGCCTGCAGTTGTTCCATCACGCCCGGTTTGCGGCTTCCACTATCCCCAACGCACAACTGTGCCGTTTTGAAAGAGGAGGCCATCTACTGATGGCCGTTGAACTGCCCACCATACGCGCAATGTTGCAAGAGCACATTGTGAACCACAACAGATAAATTTGTGGTTCAAAGGAGAAATCTCATGTGGGTCCTGATCCTGATTCTGTTGCTCCTCGCCGCGCACTTCAACCTGACAGCCTTTGTCCCTTTGCAAGTGGGAGCCACTCCTCCCCCGTGGTGGGTAGGCGGTATGCTCATCTGGCCCTTCTCGTTGGAAACGCGCACGCTGCTGCCGCCGGGCGACTTGCTGAACACAGTTACACCGTTTCTATCCATTGCCTCTACAACGTCCTTCCTCCTCGCAGCCGCAGCTCTACTCAGACGCCTCATCCCGGCAGGTTGGTTTCGCTGGCTCATCGTCGCCGGCGTCATCTTCTCAGTCCCACTGCAGCTCATCTGGTTCTCCGTATGGGCTATCCTGCCCCTTCTGGTTGACGCCGCATTGCTCTGGGCCGTCTTCGGCCAGGGAATCACCGTCGACAGGCTGCGGCG
>CAZRTM010000058.1:0-24901 GCA_964602995.1 uncultured Ardenticatenaceae bacterium | reverse complement strand
TGGAGAGGGTTTTGGGGGTTGGAGATCGGAGATTGGAGATTGGAGATTAGAGATTGGAGATTAGAGATTGGAACAGCGGGACACGGAGTTGCACGGAGGGGACGGAGAGCCGCGGAGGGGTGGGGAGATTGGAGATTGGAGACTGGAGATTTTTGCCGCAGATGGACGCGGATTGACGCAGATGGGTTGGATGGTTTGTTAGTTGGTTATGCGAGGCGCGTATTGCTCGGGCCGGTCTCCTGACCGCGCCCACTGCTCTCATGGAGACAGGTGGCGCGGGGGCCGATACGGCCATAGGAGACCGGCCACAGCAGCTTTCTATTGCTCGGGCCGGTCTCCTGACCGCGCCCGCCGCGCTCATGGAGACAAGTGGCACGGTCGGGAGACCGGCCACAGCAATTATGAAGAGACCGGCCACAGCAATAATGAAGAGACCGGCCATAGCAGAATTCAAAATTCTGGATAACAGAGCAGTAGTAGGCACTTGAGTGCCCCTCGTGTCGAGCCTCACAAAAGCGCCAACTACAAACCAACCCCTCTCCCCCCCCCCGTGATCCTCCGTTCTCTCCGTGGCTCCCCGTGTTCCGCTGTCCCAATCTCCAATCTCTAATCTCTAATCACAAACGAAGGCGCCGAGCCGTTTTGCGACGAAATTTGCTCGATTTGTAGCGCCATGTGGGCGGCGTTTACGAGGGAGTTGACGACGCCTACGGGCCGGTAGAGGCCCTTGCCAATCCAGAGCCGTTCTATGGGCGCGACGTGTGCGTTTTGGGCCATGAATCGAGCGGCGCGTGTAAGAGCACAGGTATTGGGCAGCAGCCCACAGCGCCGGGCGGCTATGAGGCCAAGGACAGCCAGCGCCGTTTCTTCCAGGGTGGAGCTGTCGCCCTGTCCCCAGCCGCCATCTGGTAGCTGTTGGGACAGCACCACTTCCACGCAGCGGCAGGCCAGATCGTCGTCCCACCCGATGAGCGGTTCGATGACCCGGGTGGTGGCATAGAGAGGGGAAGCGTGCCACTTGTCGTGGAGCACGCCGTAGCGATCCATCTCTCGTCGCAGCCCTTGCGTAATCTTTTCAGCAATCTCTTCATGCCGCTTGTTGCGTTCGTCCTGGCGGAAGGCGAAGAGAGCGTGCACGGCCGAGGAGATGGAAGGCGTGCGCTCGTCGAGATAGGTATAGAACTGGCCGGTATCATCATCCCAGAAGCGGAGCAGAGGCCCGTCTGAGATGGATAGGCCGGCGCTACGCAGCACGCGATAGGCCACGGCTGTGTCGTCGCCGTCATCCACGGGGAAGGCGCGGCTGTGTGACATACCGGTGGACGAAGATTGCCAGTAGGCGTGGAGCCACTTCAACATCGGTTGCAGGCGTGATTTCCCAGCAGGCAGCCCGGCGCGCAGGTAGTTGTCCAGCGTCCACATAATCTCAAAGCCTTCGATGGGATAGCAGACGCCGGCGCCGCCCCCGCTGAGAGCCAGCACGCGCTCGAGAAAGGCGGCTGAACGGGGCGCGTCACGGCCATCGAGGCGCAGGGCGCGCAGGTAGGCAGCGGTGGCCGCGGGGGAAATGGCCACTGCGCCATGTTCGTTCAGAATGCGCTCGTCGATTTCGATAAGTTGTTCTCGGGGAAGCATTTCCAGATTGAACCACCAGGAGCGCGGCTTGTCGTATTGCACCTGCAAGGAACCGATGAGGGCGCTCTTCTGAGCAGAGATGACCTCGATTCCTTTCCACCCTTCCCTGGGCAGGGGCAAATCATACCGTTCCAGGCTCTGTGCTAACCTTGGCAGCAGCAGCTCGAAGCCAATCGGTTCGTGTGGTTCGGTACCCAGGTCGGCGGCATAGCGGAACAGCGCGTTGATGCCACGCGTAATGCGCTCGCTGTCCGGCGCTTCGCCCCATTCTAAGAGCGTCTGTATGGCCGCCAGCGTTGAGATTGTGCGTTCGTGGGCGTAGTAGATATGCGGGTCGCCCCAGCCGCCATCGGCCAACTGGTTGTGCTGCAGGTAGATGAGGGCCTGGGGCCACGCCGGTTTGGAAGGGTCTGCCACATCGGGTACACGAGCAACCCAGGCGGTGTTATAGGAATCAGCGGATGTAAGGCCCCCTGTTTCCCCGAGGACTGCAATGTAGTCCATCGTGCCCATAAGATTTATCCTTTTTACGTCAATGCGCCTTTGATGTAAGCATCAAGAGGTAATTTTGTGTCGTTATTGTGGTTTCCTGGAGGAGGGCAAGAGAGCCTGCCTCGCTGCGGACTGACCGGCCACATTTACTGGGCCATCAGTACCAGTCCTCTTGCAGGGGACTGGCAATAAAGTATCTTATTTATAAATACATGGGATATAAACCTTACTTTGGTCCCCCAAAGGATAGGAAGAGGTATGGAACTGGAGAAATTCTTAGAAGCACCACTTGAGAAAATTCGGGAAATTGCTCCCCAAACATTGATTCTGGCCGCTGGCGGCACCCGTCGCAGTGCGGCCTTTGCCGGCGTCAGGCCCGAAAGCGACAACTACGCCATCTGGCTCCGGGAGCGAATGATGCGTTGTTGCGAGCTGCTCTTTGACCACGGCGTGCAGCATATCCTGACCTTTGCCATTGTCGAGAGTCAGATGCAGGAGAAGACGGCCGGCTATCGCGAAAAACTGGAGAGTTGGGTGGATTGGGGTCTGGCGGGCGACCAGGCGCTGGCTGATTACGAGCGGCTAGGCTGGCGCGTGCGGCTGGTGGGCAGCGAAGATTTCACGGCGCTGGCGCCTGCCGCGGCGCGGCTGGAAGAGGCCACACCGGGCACAGCAACCCCCGCGATATGGTGGTTTGTGATTCCTGACCTGGAAGCGCCGTGGCGGCGGCTGTTTAGAGCCGTGCAGCGTTCGGGTGCAGAGAGTGTTGAAGAGGCGAAAGTCGCTCTCTATGGCGAGTCGATTCCACCGGCGTCGCTGTTCCTTTCTTTTGGCAAGCCCCTGGTCTCGCCGGCGCTGCTGCCTCCTTTGCTCTACGACAGAATCCACTGTTATTGGAGCCAGCGGCCGAGCTATGAGATGGACGAAGCGCAGTTGCGCACCGTTCTGCATGATTATGCGTTCTTGCGCCGTACGTGGAAGGAAGACAAACAAGGGCGGGCAGAGTCGGCGGCGTTGCACCGCATGGCGTGGACCAAGGGGCCAACGCTGGGCCTTGGCACACGGTTGGGTTCATTCTGGTACCCGACGCCAAGCGACATCCCCGGTGCGGAAGAGGCGGCTCCTATGTAGCTCTTTCGTACTAGCTACCCGCCAAAAAGCGGCAGATCATGCCTCGCCTATTACTTATTTCCTAAGAAGTAAGGGGCATAAACAACGTGCCATTCACAGACTACAATTTTATCTGTGCTACACTACACCTGAGCTTCTGCCAGAGCGGATCTCCTGCTAAATCCCGTTAAGGATAATAAAATGACCCGGTTACTCTCAGGATTGTTGTCGCCTCCGTTATCCAAGTATACCCGAGAGGATGATATCAGCGCAGTGCGGCTGCTGAATGCAACGCTGCTCATTATTGGTGTGCTGGCTCCCATCGTCACCATCACGCTCTCTATTTTGCAGGGCAACGGGTTATTCAGCCTTTCCTCAAGCATCGGCCTCTTTGTTGCCGCGCTGATGGTCGCCATGCGCATTCTGTTGGAGCGGGGGTATCTGGAGCTGGTCAGTTGGATGACGACGATAACGCTGCAGGTATCCATCACCGGCACGTTGTTCCTGTTCAATGGCGTCCGTGACAGCAGCGCCATGACGCTGGTGGTGGTGATCGTAATTGCCAGCCTTCTGCTGCGCGACCGGCGTTCCATTGCCCTGGTGACCGCGGTCACAGTGATGGGAATCGTGACGGTCTATGTTGGCGAGCTGGTGGGTATTGTGCAATACGAGCCGCAGCCGCTGGATATCAGCTTCGCGATGGGCTATGTCGTCTCCTTTGTCCTGGTCGGTATCCTGCTGGACATCACCATCAGCAACTTGAACCAAGCGCTGGCCAGAGCACGCGCCAGTGAACGCGATCTGGCGCAAGTGAACGACAAGCTGGAAGCGCTAAACCGTGATCTGGAGGCGCGAGTCGCTGCCCGTACCCGCGCGCTGGAGCTTAGTGCTGACATTAGCCGCCGTTTGTCAACGATTCTGGACCAGGAAGAGCTGGTTCATACCGTAGTCGACCAGGTACAACGAGCGTTCAACTACTACCATGTTCATATTTACCTCCTGGACGAAGATGGGCAGCTCCTACGCATGATGGGTGGCAGCGGCGATGCAGGGAGCATCATGCTGGCCCGCGGCCACACGATTCCGTGGGGCCACGGTCTGGTCGGTCGCGCCGCTGAAACAGCCTTGCCGGTGGTGATTCCCGACGTATCAAAAGAACCGGGCTGGTTGCCCAATCAGTTGTTGCCCGAGACCCGCTCAGAAGTTGCGGTGCCCATTGTGCGGCGCGGACAGGTTCTGGGCGTCCTTGATGTGCAGCACAATGTCGTGCGTGGACTTGGCCCAGAGGATGCTGAAATGCTGCAGGCGATCAGCAACCAGGTGGCCGTGGCCTTACAGAACGCACGCCTCTTCCAGCAGACACAGCGGCGGGCGCAGCGGGAAGTGCTGCTGGCCAGCATTGCAGAGCGCATCTACGACACGGCTGACATGGACAGCGCGTTGAAAGTGACAGTGCGGGAGTTGGGACGGGCGCTGAACAGGCATCAGACCGGTGTGCGCCTGAACATTACCGAGGGCGAGACATCGTGATCCTGCCTGGCTGTAAGCTGCTCCTAACCATGACCGAAGGCCAACAACGGCGACCACGCAGAGGACACTGAGGATGCAACTGTTAAGACAACTGATTTCCTGGCCACGCCGCTCCATCCAAAACCGCCTGGCTATCAATAACTTCGTTATTGGTTTTATGATGTTCATTACGGTCATGGCGCTGGGCTGGCAGATCAACCTCTTGCTTGGAGCAGTTGATAGGCTGCAAAACGTGGTCCAGGTGGTGGATGCAGCCGTTGAGGTTCGCCAGCAGGGCACAGAGTTGTTTGGAACTGTGACGCAGTTGCTACCGGCTCGTGATAGCGAGGCGTTTGTCACCCAGGTTTCGGCAGAGCTTCACGATCTGAGTGAGGCGCAGGGCCATCTGCGAGAAACGATTCAGGCGTCGGGCGATCCCGATTTTGTGGCGCGCCTGGAGCGAGTGGATACCAATGTGACCAACGTGCTCAACATTGCCGGGACGATGGTCAACCAGGTGGAGAGTGAACGCTGGCCCAACGCTGAAGTTCGCATGGGCGTCCTCAACCGTGACCGGGAGGAGGTCATGGCCTCGATTAACGTGCTGTTGTTTGCGGCTGAGAACCTGCAAGCTGAGGCGCTGGCAGAGGTGGAAGAAGCCCGGCGCGCGGTGATTGTCTGGCCGGCCACCATTTTCCTCTACGCCGTTTCGGCTACCGTGCTCGTCTTTTCCAATACGTTGGGAGCTATTACGAAACCGGTTAGCGTTCTGAATGAGGGCGCCATGCAGTTGGCGACAGGCAATTTGAACCAGCGCGTTCACGTGGACAGTGAGGATGAGCTGGGCCAGTTGGCCAGTACATTGAACAGTATGGCGATGGAGCTTCAGGCCTCATATGAATCATTGGAAGAGAGAGTGCTGGAGCGGACGCGGGCTTTGGAAACCGGTCTTGAAGTGAGTCGTAGTCTCTCCACCATTCTGGAGCAGACAGATCTGGTGCGTGAAGTGGTTGAGCAGGTGCAGCGAGCGTTCGATTACTATCACGTGCACATCTATTTGATGGACGAGACAGGCGAATACCTGCTTATGGTGAGTGGTACCGGGGAAGCGGGACAGCGTATGTTGTCGCAGGGGCACCGTCTGCGCGTGGGGTCCGGTCTGGTAGGCCGGGCTGCTGCCGACAACGAAGTGCTCCTGGTGCCCGACGTAT
The DNA here is from genome assembly GCA_964602995.1 of uncultured Ardenticatenaceae bacterium. Classification (GTDB taxonomy): domain Bacteria; phylum Chloroflexota; class Anaerolineae; order Promineifilales; family Promineifilaceae; genus JAAYYY01. The sequence continues at coordinate 18,944 of CAZRTM010000058.1, read as the reverse complement.
CGCAGGAACCCGGCTGGTTGCCCAATCCCCTCTTGCCGGGTACGCGAGCTGAGATTGCTGTGCCCATTTCCTTTGCCGGCGACGTTCGCGGTGTGTTGGATGTGCAACACCATGAAGCAGGTGGGTTGGACAACAATGACGTCTATCTATTGCAGCTTATCGCAGCGCAGGTGGCCATCGCTTTGCAGAATGCGCGCTTGTTGAACGAAGCACAGGTCAGGGCAGAAAACGCGGCATTAGCCAACACCATCAGCCGCCGCATCCAGAGTGCAACGACTGTGGAAGATGTGTTGCGCGTGGCGGCCGAAGAGCTGGGCCAGGCCTTGCAGGTTGAGCGGGCGCAGGTTGAGCTGAGCCTGCCGCAGGCAAGAGAGCTGTTGGCGCCACGAGAAAACCGTGCCGACCGCCAGACGTTGGCGCCCGAGAGCAATGGGGATGCCGGCGCCAGGGCCAGGGCATAAGACGACAGTGGACAAAACAATGAAGCCTACAACGAGTAAGATGATAAGAAAGCTGTTGCCGGTGCTCATCGCCGCCCTGATCGTGCTCACTGCCTGTACAGGAGGAGTAGAGCCAGAAGGAGCTGAACAGCCAGCGGGCGGCGCTGGTAATGAGGTGGTTGTCGGGCTTCTGTTTCCGACCCTCTACGATCCCAACTATGTATCGATTCAGAAAGGGGCTATCGAGACTGCCAGCCGGCTTAACGTGCACCTCATCGTGCGTGATGCCGGCAATAGCAGCAGGAATCAGTTGAACCAGGTGGCGGAAGTACTTGCTCTGGACATTGATGCGCTGATTCTGGTGCCGGTTGATACATCCACCGTCAATTCTGCGGCCGGTATGGCCAGCAATCAAGGGGTGCCGGTGATTACCGTGGACAGGCAGCTCAGTAGCACCGCAGTCGTCTCCCATATTGCTCCGAACAACGTGGCCGGTGGGGAGATGGCCGCCGTGTTTATTGCCGAACAGATACAGGAGCGGGGTCAGGTTGTGGAGCTGACCGGAGCGCCCAACATCAGCACGGCGCAAGACCGGACGAACGGTTTTACCGAGGCGCTGAGCGCTTACCCAGGCATTGTCACCGTGGCCAGTACGACGGCTGATTTCAATCAACAGTCGGCGCGGCGCATTTTCCGGGAGCTGCTGCGCGCCTACCCAGGGATCGACGCCGTCTTTGCCCATAACGACAGGATGGCCCTGGGCGCGATTCAGGCAGCGGAAGACGCCGGTTTGCGCAATATTGTCTTTGTCGGCTTCGATGCCACCAACGAGGCGATAACAGCCATTGAGGAAGGGCGCATGGCGGCCACGGTGGCGCAACAGCCCACAGAGATGGGCCGGCTGGCGGTGGAAACAGTGGTGAAATATTTGAACGGAGAGTCTGTGCCAGATCAGATATCTGTCGATCTGGCACTGATTGCACGCTAGTAAGGGTATGTCGATGCAGAAGTTGCAGTGGAGTCCACAATGAACCGATCGCTTACTCTGGGACAGCGTTTTGCCCTTAGCGCGTCAGTCCTGGTCTTCTTCGTTTTTCTCGCCAGTGGCCTTGGCCTCTGGTATACGAACACGTCGGCCAACACGCTGGCTGTGACTCAGGAACGGCTGGAACAGGTTAACCGCATCGCCCAGTTGGAGGCGGCGCTGAATGACCTGGTTAAGACCATCGACAACATGTTGTTGTCGCGCCAGCATGCGACCTACGCAGATGAGCTGCTGGAACAGCTGGTGGCGTTCGAAGAGCAGCTTGCGGAGCTGGAATCGACGCCCATTGGCGGCGCCGCTGCCAGCGACAGGGTGGTGGCCAACCTGCTCCTTTACGGAAAGGGGATTGATGATACGGCCAAAAGCATCCTGGATGTGGCGGAACAGCGGCGGTGGGCGCGGGCACACGTCACGCACCATATGGAGATGGCGTCCCTGGAGCGCCGTTTTGGCGAAAGCCTGCAGCAGTTACGGCTGAACATGGAGAGCGCGTCGGACCAGCTTGTGGCAGATGCCGAGGTACAACAGAATGCGGTTGGCCGCTTGCTAACAACCGGAGCTGTACTGGCGGCCATCACGGGCGCTTTAATGGCTTATGTCAGCGTTCGCTCCATCACCGGCCCTGTACGACAGTTGACCGAGCGCGTGCAGTGGGTGACAGAGGGTAACTTCGGCTTTGTGCCGCCCATGGATCGCAACGACGAGATCGGCGCCCTGTCCCGCTCTTTCAGCCTGATGACAGAGTGGTTGCAAGACTCCTATCACGCGCTGGAAGATCGCGTTCGGGAACGGACGGCGGACCTGGCGCTGGCCGCGGAAGTGGCTCAGGCATTGGGTAGTGAGCGCGATATGGATGACCTGCTGCAGAAGTCGGTAGACCTGGTGCGCGAGCGCTTTGACCTCTATTACGTTCAGGTTTACCTGATGAGCGAGGACGGGCGGCGGCTGGTCTTGCGCGCGGGCACCGGCAGCGTGGGCCAGGAGCTGTTGCGGCGAGGATTCCAGCTTCCGGTTGACCGCTATTCGATTAACGGCACGGCGGCGCTGGATCGCCACCCAGTTATCATTCCCGACACCGAGGACAGCGGTATATTCCGCGCCAACCCGTTACTGCCCGATACATTGTCCGAAATGGCTATTCCCTTGCTGGCCTCGGACCGTGTTGTTGGTGTCCTGGATTTGCAGAGCAGCCGTCGCTATAGTCTGAGCGAAGAAAACTTACCGGCCTTTAATGTGTTGTCGGGGCAGTTGGCCATCGCCATCGAAAACGCTTACCTCTTCGAAAACGTTGACCGCGCACAAGCCGAAATGGAAGAGCAGATGCGGCAACGGGTGAGCGAGCAGTGGCAAACGTTCCTGGATGCGGTGCAGCGCTCGGAAGAGATCGGGTTTGCCTATAGCCAGGGCGTTGTGACGCCGGCGACCGGTCCGATTGCCGAAGAGGCGTCGGAGGAGCCGGTGCTACAGGTGCCGCTGATCCTGTTTGATAAGCAAATTGGTTCGATCCAGTTAAAGGGTATGGAAGATAGCCCGTGGAGCGACGAAGCGCAGGAGATGGTGAGCGTTGTGGCGCGGCAGGTGGCGCAGCAGGTCGAGAACTTGCGCCTGTTGGCAGAGGCTGAGCGTTATCAGCTGGAAGCGGAGGCAGCCGTGCGCCGCCTGACGCGCGAAGGTTGGCAACAGCACGTGGAAGGCGCTGTGCAGGGCCAGGCGAGCTACCTTTATGATGGACGGCAGGTGGTGGAACAGGCTAACGGGTTTGGAGCGAATGGGCTGAGGCAGCCTCTGCTCATCCGTGGTGAGCCGATTGGTGAGCTGCTGGTCAAAGGGGACGATGGGACGCTCGACGATGACGCCGTTTCGCTGATTAGCGAAGTGGCCGACCGTTTAAGCTCGCACCTGGAAAACCTGCGTCTGACGCAACAGACGGAACAGGCGTTGGCCGAAGCGCGGCGGCGCAGTGAGGAGCTGGAGCTGCTGAACCAGATCGTGACTCAGATTTCCCGCACATTGGAGCTGAGAGAGAGCCTGGAGATTGTCGTCGACCAGCTTGTGGCGACGACTGTGGCTGACCAGGCGCGTATTGCGCTTCTGAATGAGGATCGCCGCTCATTGACGGTGGTCGCCGAACGATATGACGAGAACCGTACAAGCAGTGCGATGGGCGCTGTCATTCCGGTCGAAGCGAACGAGATGACACAGCAGGTTCTGGAAAGCCGTAAACCCCTATACGTGACGGATGCCCAGCACGATCCCAAAACGGAGGCGGTTCACGACATGTTCGCAGAGCAGGGGATTCATTCCCTGCTCTTGATGCCTATCCTTGCCGGCCAGGATGTGATCGGCACGGTGGGTCTGGACATGCTGGAGCCTGACAAAAGGTTTAGCGAAGATGAGATGCAGTTGGCGGAGACGATAGTTTTTCAGGCGGCGGCCGCCATCCAGAATGCACAACTGTTTGACCAGGTGCAGAATGCGCTTGCCGAGACGCGCACTCTATACCAGGCCGGCGCTGAACTGAACCGGGCGCGCACCTATGACGATGTTCTGGCCACGGTGCGGCGTCACAGCATTGCCGGTGAGGGCGATGCGACGGTTAGTATTACGCTATACGACTCCCCGTGGACGGAGACCCGCAAGCCGCAAATGCTTGAAGTGCTGGCCATTTGGAGCCCCGAGCCGTCGCCGGCTGAGCGCATGACCCGTATAGCGATGGATGACTTTCCGGTTGCGGAACTTTTGTTTCAGCGGGACCGCTCGACGTTAATAGAGGATGTCAAGACAGATCCGCGTCTGGATGCACAGTCACGCGCCCTGTTGCTGGCTGCGAATACGCACAGCATCATCAGCTTGCCGCTGCTGGTTGGTGGTCAGTGGATTGGCCACCTGAACGTGAGCTATGCGGAACCGACCTCGTTCGCTAACCGGGACCTTGAGCTGCAACGGCTGCGGACGCTGGTGACACAGGCGGCCGTTGCTGTGCAGAGTATTAACCTGTTGGAAGAGACAACGCGCTTGCTGGAAAGCGAGCAACGTCGCCGCCGCCTTTCCGATACCCTGGTGCGGGTCACCGGCCGTATGCTGGACGTGATGGACGAACAGCAAATCCGTGAGGTGATTATCGACGAGATTCAGAACCTGACCGCGCCGGACCAACTGTCACTTTATGAATGGTTGCCCGAGCGTGACGTTCTGCGCGTGGACATACGCAAAGTGCGCGGCCATGACCAGAGCGACGAAGTGGGCGGCAAGTTGATCCACAGACAGCAGCGCACCGATTTGTGGCAGGTCATTGATAGCGGTGAGATGTTGCTGCGCGAGCTGACCGACCCCGAGCAACAGGTGCGTCACCATTATGTGTTGCCCTGGATGGTGGGCACGGAACGGGCCGGCGTCATCGACCTAGTCACGGCGCCCGATAGCTCCATTCGCGACGAAGACCGGGCCTCCATTGAGGGCATTGTGGAACAGGCGGCTGTGCGTCTGCAAAATGCGCGACTGTATGCGCAATCAGAGCTACGCGCCGAAGAAATGGCGGCGCTGAATGAGATGTCGCAGGTGCTGACGGCGCAACGCGACGTGGATGCGGTATTGGAAACAGTCTATCGCTTTGCCTCGCGCCTGATGGACACCAGCAACTTCTATGTGGCCCTGCAGGAACCGGGCGAAACATTGCTCCGTTTCCCCATTTTCATTCAGGATGGAGAACGGATTGACTGGCCAGACCGCGAACCGGGCAAAGGTCTGACGGAATATGTGTTGCGCGAGCGGAAGCCGTTGCTCATCGAGGGCCAGGCCGAGCAGCGCATTGCAGAGCTGGGGCTGGAGGTGGCCGGGCGACCGGCGCGCTCCTGGCTTGGTGTGCCGATGCTTTATGGCGAGGACGTGACCGGCGTGCTGGCGGTGCGCGACCTGGAGGTCGTCAACCGCTATGACCGGCACGACCAGGATCTGTTGGGCGCGATGGCCAACGCGGCGGCCATCGCCTTGCAGAACGCGCGGTTGTTTGAGGAAGTACAGCAACAGGCGGCGGAAACAGAATCGCTCTATCAGGCCAGCCGGCAGGTTAACATGGCCGAAAGTCATACGGAGATTCTGGCCGCGCTGCGCGAACACACCATCCTGGGAGATGGTTCCCACAATATCAGTATTGATTACTTCGACCGGCCCTGGAGGGAAGCAGGTAAAGATGGCGCGGAAGTACGGCCAGAGTGGGTCTACATCCTGGCCCGCTGGACGGCGATACCGGTTGAGCATCTACCGACGCGCTACCCTCTCGAGCAGTTTGCCATCAGCCAGACCCTGATTAACTCTCAGGGGCCGACGGTATTGCGAAACATCGCTGAGGACCAGCGGCTGGACGAACAGACGCGGGCCTTGCTGGTTGAACATCTGAAAGCAGCCGGCGCCATCTTCGTCCCTCTGGTTGTCGGTGGTCAGTGGGTGGGCCTGATTACAGCGGTATACAGCAAGACGCTGGAATATTCGGACGACCAGCTACGGCAGTTGATGTCCCTGGCCGGTCAGGCAGCAACAGCGATTCACAGTTTGCGCCTGCTGGAGCAAGCTCAGAATCGGGCACGCCGCGAGCGCGTCTTGCGTGAAATTACGGAGCGTGTACGCAGCGCTACCGATGTGGATGTGATCATGAGGACGGCTGTTCGTGAAGTTGGGCGTGCTTTAGGGCGCGAAACCTTTGTCTACCTCAGCGAAGAGCAGCGCATGAGAGAGCATTCTGAGGCGATTGTGCTTGAGGAGAGCGGCTGATATGCGGTTTGAACACAAGTTGTTCCGTGCCTGGCGCGGACGCCAGCTTGTCGAGCTGGTTAATCACGTCATTTTCGAGATGGACCTGGATGGGCATTGGCTTTTCCTCAATTCGGCCTGGCGCACGCTGACGGGCTATACGGTAGCGTTCACCCTGGGCGGCAATTTCCTCGACAATTTGCACCCGACGGATCGCAAGAAGGGGTTGCTCTTCTTCCAGTCCCTTTTGGAAGGACAGCAGGAGAGCGCCCGTGAGACATTCCGCTTCTGCGACGCCGGGGGGGAGGCGCGTTGGGTAGAGATGTACGCGCGGTTGAACCGCGCCGCCGATGAGGATGGCGCACTGCTGAGCATTGCCGGTACGCTGACGGATGTGAGTGAGCGCAAGGCCCTGGAAAGCGAGCTGCAAGCGGAAGCGCGCGCCCAGGAGGCGGAACTGGCCCGGCAGCGTGAGCAATTGCGTTCGGAGCAGATGGCGCTGGCAGCCGAATTTGCGCGAGAAATTGCCGCGCCGCGGCCGCTTGAGGCGCTATTTGGCTGGCTGACCAGCGAGGTGAATGAGCGCTTCGGCTATTACCAGACGCAGCTTGCGTTGTACGAAGCGGTGAGCGAGACAGCGACGGTGGTGGCTGCGGCCGGCGACTCGGGGGCCGCAGCAGGGTCTTCTGACCTGCCTCCACTTCTGGTCGATCAGGCGCTGGTGGAGCAGGTGGCCGCGACGGGTGAGCCACTGCTGCTGGCCACAGAGGAAGCGCAGGCGCTGTTGAACCAGGCGCAGAGCGCGCTGATATCGCCGGTTACTTTTGGCGATGAGGTGTTGGGAGCGTTGCTCGTCTTCAGCGAGCGTGACGAGATTACTGAAGATGAACAGGTGCTGTTGGGCGGCCTTTGCAGCCAGCTGGCGACGGCGATGGAGAGCCTGAACCTGCGCGACGAGATGGAGGAGCGGCTGAATGAGCTGAATAACCTGCAGCGCCTGATGAGTCGTGAGGGGTGGCTGCGCATTCGAGCGATGCGCGAGGGTGGTACCCAGGGCTACCGCTTCGACCGCCAGACGCTGGCGCCGTTGTCCGGTGAGCAGCCGGTGTTGGACGGAGCGCCGCCGATTAATGGCGACAGCAACGGTAGCCGCAAACAGATTGCAGCGCCTTTGCAGGTGCGCGGTGAAACGTTTGGCATCCTGGGCGTCGAGGATGACCCCCAGGCGCCGCTCTCGGAAGAGGAAGAGGAGCTGCTATATGCCGTCTCCCAGCAGGTGGCGGAGGCCATGGAACACGCCCGTCTGCTGGAACAGACACAGAAACGCGCGGTTGAGCTGGAAACGGTTTCCCGAGTGAGCGCAGCAACTTCGACCATTCTGGAACGTGAGAAGCTGCTGGACGCAGTTGTGGAGCTGACAAAGCGCAGCTTCGACCTTTACCACGCCCATATTTACCTGTTGGATGAGGAGAAAGAGGATCTGGTGCTGGCAGCCGGCGCCGGTGAACCGGGCGAGAAGATGTTAGAGCAGGGCTGGCACATCTCTCTGAACCACCCCGGCTCTATTGTGGCCCGGGCAGCGCGCGAGAAAGAGGGCATCGTCGTGAACGATGTGAGTTCTGCTACCAACTACCTCTCTAATCCGCTGTTGCCAGAGACGCGCTCAGAGCTGGCTGTGCCCATGATTGCCGGTAACCGCCTGCTCGGTGTGCTGGACGTGCAGGCCGATGTCGTTAACTATTTCACGCAGGATGATGTCCGTATTCAAGAGGCGCTTGCCAACCAGGTTGGCATTGCGCTGCAAAACGCGACGCTGTACGAAGAACAGCTAAACACCGCCGAGAAATTGCGTGAGCTTGACCGGCTGAAGTCAGAGTTCCTGGCCAGTATGAGCCACGAGCTGCGCACACCGCTGAACTCCATCATCGGTTTCGCCGACGTGCTGCTGGAAGGGATTGACGGCGAGCTGAACGAGCGCATGGAAGAGGACGTTATCCTCATCCGCAACAGTGGACGCCACCTGCGCGAGCTGATTGGCGACATTCTGGATATGTCCAAGATTGAAGCGGGCATGATGGACCTGCGTTATGAGGAAATTGACATTCCGAGCATGGTGCGCGACTTTGAGGCCTTTGCCAGCACGCAGTTGCGTACGTATGAAAAGGAGCTGGAGTTCACGGTGGAGTTGGGCGAAGATGTTGGCGTCATTGTCGCCGACCGCACCCGCTTCACGCAGGTGTTGTATAATTTAATCAGCAACGCCATCAAGTTTACGGCGGAGGGCCAGGTGACCCTTTCCCTGCAGATGGACGGCGACCAGCTTAGAGTGGAAGTGAGTGACACCGGCATCGGTATTGAAAAGGAGAACGTACCAATTGTGTTTGAACAGTTCCGCCAGGTGGACGGTAGCCTGACGCGACAAGCCGGCGGCACTGGCCTGGGTCTGCCTATCAGCAAGAGCCTTGTGGAGCTGCATGGAGGCAAAATCTGGGTTGAAAGTGAAGTGGGCGAAGGGACCACCTTTGCCTTTACTATTCCCAGGACAGGCCGTTCCCTGCGCAAGCGGGAGACCGGCCCGCTGCCTGAGTTACCACAACCGTGACACCACGGGTACAATAGTGTGGCCGCCACGTGGTAGATTGAGCAAAAACAGATTTTTATAGGTAATGCTATATGTCCAAGATAGTCCTTTGCATTGAAGATAATAAGACAAATATGCTGCTGGTCTCGCGCATTGTGGAGGCCGAAGGGTATGAGTTGTTGCGGGCTGAAGATGGCCCGTCGGCGCTAGAGATGCTCAAAGAGGTGGAGCCAGATCTGATTTTGCTCGATGTCAATATCCCGGGCATTCATGGCCTGGACCTGGCGCGGATCATTAAAGATGACGAGCGGCTGGCTCCCATTCCGCTCATTGCCACAACGGCCAACGTTCTGGTGGGCGATAAGGAACGTTGCCTGGAGGCCGGCTGTGACGAATATTTGCCCAAGCCCCTGGACATTCGCCGCCTGCGACAGGTGATGCGCGAATACCTGGTCGAGGACCAGGCTGCCTAAGGCAGGCCCTTTTCTGTATAGCGTGATTTTTTAGGGACGGACTGCAAAGTCCGTCCTTTTGCTTTTGTATGGCCCTTTGCGAGAGCTGCTGTGGCCGGTCTCCCGACCGCGCCACCTGTCTACATGAGAGCGGCGGGCACGGGGGCCGGTGCGGCCATAGGAGACCGGCCCGAGCAATACGAAGACCAATGTAACAGAGAGCTAATTTCCCCCTTACAGCCTCCCTTACAGTTCCCCGTCTTGTCTTTACTTACCACAACTTTACCCATTAAAATGGTGGTACTTTTGTACCAGGGATGGCCATTCTAACTTTGTAGACAGGGGAAACAATGAGCTCGCAAGATTTTGTCATATTCGCACTGCAAATTACGTTGATGCTGGCCTGCGCTGTCTTCTTTGGACAACTTGCGCGACGGGCAAATCAGCCGGCTGTTGTGGGAGAGATGTTTGGCGGCATCTTGCTCGGCCCTACGTTGCTGGGGGTGATTGCGCCGCAGCTCTATGCCTGGCTGTTCCAATCTTCGGCAAGCGTTACCGTGGCGCGTGACGCTTCGATTAAGATGGGGATGTTATTCTTTTTGTTTTTGGCGGGGCTGGAAGTCAACCTTTCCGAACTTTCCCGGCTCGGACGCCGCGCGGTTTCTATTGGCTTAATCGGAACGCTTCTCCCCATTGCCATGGGCGTCGGGCTGGTATATTTGCTGCCGCGCGACTTTTGGGGAGCGGCTGTACAGGAACATTATTTCTCGTTTGCATTGTTTATTGGCATGAATCTCGCCAACTCGGCAAACCCGGTCATTGCTCGAATATTGATGGACCTGGGATTGTTGAAGGGCGAAGTGGGCACTCTGATCATGATGGCTACGGTTGTCGACGACCTTGTGAACTGGATGCTCTTTGCCATTATTTTGAATGATATTTTGCCGAAGAGCGAGGCTAATTCTACCAGTGTGCCGCTGAGCATAGCCCTGATTGTGCTTTTCTTCGTCCTGGTTCTGGGCGTGGGCCGGCGTCTTGCGCCGTCCGCCTTACATTGGGCAAAGCAGCGCGTTAGCTGGCCGAGCGGTTTTATCGCCTTAACGTCGCTGGTGATTTTGTTGACAGGCAGTCTGGCCGAGGCGCTGGGGATTCACGCCTTTCTGGGCGCGTTCCTGATTGGGATCGCTCTGGCGGGCGATGACGAGGAACATAACGAAGCGCACGAGGTGATCAACCATTTTGTCCTCAGCTTTTTTGCTCCCATTTACTTTGTCTCTATGGGGATGACGACGAACTTTATTACTAATTTTGATTGGCTGCTGGTTGCGCTCATCGTCGTGGTAGCCTTTATAAGCAAAGTGGGCGGCGTGTTGTTGGCCGAGAGGGCAGCCGGGGTGCCGATAACCCGGGAAACGTGGGCCATTGCCTTTGGCATGAATGCGCGCGGCGCAACGGGTATTATTCTGGCCGGCGTGGGGCTGACCTATGGGGTGATTGACGAGCCTATTTTTGTGGCCGTGGTCGTCATGGCGTTGATTACTTCGCTGGTGGCAGGCCCGATGATGAGTAAGTTTTTGTCACACCATATGGAGATGGGCGTGGGCCTAAACGCCGCTGCCGTGCCGGTGCAGGCAGTGAATGAGTTGGGGGAAGGGGCGCCGTAGGTTGCTGCAGAATTCAATTCTGCAGCTAACGGGGAAACATGTTGAAAACATGTTAGGAGACAGGTGCGTGTGTCGGGGGCGAGATCCTTCGCTGCGCTCAGGATGACGGGGATGGGGCTGCGCTCAGGATGACGGGGGTGGGAGTTGCGCTCAGGATGACGCTTTGCACATCGTCATTCTGAGGTGACTATTGCCGTCATTCTGAGGCGACTATTGCCGTCATTCTGAGGCGACTGCCGAAGAATCTCGCGGGTGTCGGGACCGGGATCCTTCGCTCCGCAGACTCCGCTCAGGATGACGCCTCATCAACCGTCATTCTGAGGCGACTGCCGAAGAATCTCCCGGCGGGAAGGGCAGCTCGTGGCCGATGAGGGCGTAGGGTTGGCCCTGGACGTGGGTGAGGAAGACGATGGCCTCTTTGTCGCCGTCGAGGCGCAGGCGGCGTTGTAGCTCCTGGGGGTCGATGGGGGAGCCTCGTTTTTTGACTGTCACGCGGCCGATGCCAAGCTGGCGCAGGCGGCGGCGTAGTTGCTTGAGCTGGAAGGGTAGGGCGTCATCGATGGCGAAGCAGCGGGCGAAAGGGGTGTCAATGGCGCGGTCGGCGGTCAGGTAGGCGATGGTCTCGTCAATCTGGCTGGCGCCTAACTGCGCGGCGAGGGCCTGAACCAGATGGGCGCGGATGACAGCGCCGTCTGGCTCGTAGAGGTAAGCGGCCGGCGCCGTGACCGGCGTGGGGTGCGCGGGTTCATCGTCGCTGGTCAGCGTGGCGCCGGAGGGCAGCAAGGTGGCGCGGCGCTCAACCCCGCTCTTCAGCGCGCCAAACCAGAGAACAGCTTCCTTGACGTCGCCATGCAGCGAAACAAACTCCACTTCCCCCTGTGGCGGAATGTGCGCATAATCGATGCCGGGGCTGACTTTGACGGCGGCGGATGGCACATGGGGCAGCCAACGCTCGAGCAGGGCGGGCAGGGGTGGGTCGTAATCTGCGGGGGCGCTGTAGCGGCGGCCCTGTTCGTCACGGCGGCCGGGGTCGCAGAAGAAGGCGTCGACGTGAAGAGGGGGAAGCTGGCGCAGATCGGCCTGCAGCGGTTGGAAGCGGGGCAGCCGGCCATACGCGGCCAGATTGTGGCGCGCCATGCGCAGGCGCACGTGGTCGATGTCCACGCCTACTACCCAGGCTGCCGCGGAGAGGGCCAGGGCATCGCCGCCAATACTGCAGGCCAGGTCGGCGATGTGCTGCGCACCCATTTGTGCAAAGCGCCGCGCGCGGTGCTCGCTCACAGGCTGGGCGGACGCCTGCTCCAGCGCCTCACGCGTGAAATACATCGACGCTGCACGCTCAAATTTGTCCACTGCTTTTTGTCGCAGCAGCGCTATTTCCAGCAGGGCGTGCGCCTGCTCCGGGCTGACCTCGCTGCGCAGCCGGCTGGCCAGGCTCAGGTGGCTCTGGGGCGTGATGGCCGTCTCTCCCATTTCCTGCAAGAGGCGCTGGCCGTGCGCTGTCAGGAGAAAGGAAAGGGCTGCGTTATCCAAGGGGCAAAGAGAAAGACATCCGATTTTTTGGAAAAAATCGGATGTCTAGATTTGTATCGGTCTACCGCGCTATGAGAGGCGCAGTAAGGGCCGGTCGCCCCAGGGAATGCCGGCAATGATGAGCAGGATGGCAAGGGTGAAGAAAATGGCGGCCCGCTGATGTTTGCTGTTGTCGCTGTCTGCCTTGCGCGACAGGGAGCGGCCAATGTGGGCCAGCGCGACGGCGATGACCATCATGGCCAGGTGCTCCACGAGGAAGAAGCGCACACTGGCGTTGCCCATGGCGCCGCCAAAATCAGAAAAGGCGCTGGTGGTGATGGGGCTGAGTACAAAATAGAGGATGAGGCCCAACAGAATCTGAATATCCAGGCTGATGGTAAAAAGCATACCCAGCCGGTTATCAAGGTCGCCCCATTGTTGATTGGCCAACCAGCCATAGAGGGCGCGTACGGCGGCGGCCACCCCGGCCAGCAAAACAACCCAACGCACGATATTGTGCAGAATAAGTATGATGGTATAGCCAGACATTTCGTTGGTCTCCTTTATGAATGGGCCGCCAGACGGCCCCGTGGGCGTTGACGGCGGAATGGTAAGGCGCGGCAGCTCAGGCTTCTTCCTTGCGCTGGCCCAGAATCCAGAGGATGAACAAGACGAGCGCTGCCAGCAGGGCAGCCCCTGCAATGCGCCGTTCCCGCTGTCGCTGTGGTGAGAGCTTCGCGCTCTCGCTGATCCACTCGAACGTCTCCAGCATACCGGCCTGCAGTGGGCGCGGCTGCCAACCCAGCTCCTTGTGCGCCTTGTCGGCGCTGGCCATGTAGGTGGCGCCAACGACCTCCGCCGCTTCACGGCTGAAGAAAGCGGGTAGGGGCAAAAGGGAGCTGAGGACGCCAATCAGGGGCGCAAAGGGGTGCAGGTAACGGGCGGGAATGCGCAGGGCCGGAGCCGATTTCCCCGTCAGATAGGACCAGAAGTCAACCATTTCGCCCAGGGGAACGGGCGGACCGGCCAGCACGTAACTTTCGCCGACTCTGCCCTTTTCGGCGGCCAGGATAATGCCCTCGGCGATGTCTTCCACGTGGGCGTAGGTCAGCGTGGTTTCGGGGCCAAGGACAGCGGGCATGCCATTATAAAACTGGCGCATCAGTTCGCCGATCATGCTGTGGTCGCCCGGGCCGTAGACGCCGCCGGGCATCACAATGGTAATGGGCGCTCCCTGCTCAATCAGCGGCTCGGCGACTTTGTAGTGCGCCAGCCACTTAGTGCGGTCATACTCCGAGAGGAAGGGGCCATTGCTGCGGTAATTTTCGTCGACCAGGCGGCCGCCGGTGTCGCCAAAGACGGCGACGGTGCTGGCGTAGATGATGCGCGGAACGCCAAGCTCGTGGGCCAGGCGCAGCACTTTGCGCGTGCCGCCGACGTTGATGGTTTCGGCCTTCATCCAGTCGTCAGCGCCGATTTTGTACCAGCCGGCCACATGAAAGACGACGTCTGCGCCGCGCATCGGCTCGCGCATGGAGCTTTCGTCGCTGATATCTCCCTGCGCTACCCTGGCGCCCAGAGCGGTTAATAACTGGGCGCTCTCTGGTGAGCGCGCCAGGGCCACGACGTCATAGCCTCGTTCTACCAGTTTGCGGACAAGATGACGGCCTATGAATCCACTGCCACCAGTGACAAATGCTTTCATTGGTTCCCCTTTGGTAACTTTCCTGCTTTGTGAACCTACTGTCCTTCTGAAATGGGATTATACCCGACAGAGCGTAGACGATCATGTGAGAAGTGGGGGGTGGTTGTAAAGCGATTTGGCAAATCGCTGAGCCAGTTACCAACTGGCTGTACAACATTCCTTATCGCTCGGGCCGGTCTCCTGACCGTACCCGCCGCTCTGATGGAGACAGGTGGCTCGGTCGGGAGACCGGCCACAGCCAGGTAATTTCTACTGCTCGGGCCGGTCTCCTGACCGCGCCCGCCGCGCTCATGTAGACAGGTGGCTCGGTCGGGAGACCGGCCACAGCACCCATCTTACGGAGAAAGCGCTGCAATGCTTTGACGAACTGCGGCTTCTCCGTATAATGAATTCGCTCCAATGTCGCTGCGCTATGTTAAGTATCACCTGGCCGCCCTGGCCATCTCCATCTAACTTTCTATCGACTACGTTCAACCCAATAGAGCCGGGTGACAGGCTACCGCGATGGCGCAGTTGATTATTGTAAAAATAGGAATGGAGGAGAAGATGACATTTGGAAAGCGCTCAGTATTGGTTGTAACCCTTTTGTTGGCCCTGCTGTTGCTGTTGGCGGCGTGTGGGCAGGGGCAGGCAACGCCGACGGCACAGCCGGCGCCGGATACGACAGACGAGGTGGAAGAGGAAGCGCCTGCTCCCGACGAGGGTGAGACAGGGGCCAGTGATGCAGAAGGGCGGCTGGTCGTTTTGAGCTGGGCGGGCTATGAGATCCCCGAATTTTGGGGCGGTTTCGCTGCCGACTATCCCAACGTGGAAGTTGATTACAGCTTCCTGACGGAAAGTGCAGAAGTGTACTCGCAGCTTCGCACCGGCTTTGGCGCCGACATTGTCCATCCCTGCTCCAACCTCTGGGGCCTGCTGGTGGATGAAGGGATGATGCAGCCGATTGACACCTCTCGCCTCAGCAATTGGAATGGCGTCTACGAATCGCTGGCCGCCGAAGGCCAGTTCGACGGCGAACAATATTTTGTGCCCTGGGACTGGGGCTACGAGTCGGTGTTGGTGCGCACCGACCTGGTGGAAGAGGTACCAACTTCCTGGGCCGACGTCTGGGATGACCAATACGCGGGGCACGTAGCCATGGTAGATTCCGGCGAAGCGGCGCACGTAGTGGCCTCGCTGGCCCTGGGCTATAACCCCTGGGAGACCACGCCGGAACAGGACGAGGAGGTGCGCCAGAAGCTGCTGGACATCGCGCCCAATGTGATTGCTTATTGGGCCGGCCAGAGCGAGCTGGACCAGTTGCTGGCGTCTGGCGACGCCTGGCTGGGCGTTAGCGCCTGGAATGCCTCTTACGTGAGCCTGCTGGATCAGGGTGTTGAGGTGGAATATATCGTGCCGGAAGAGGGGCGTACGGGCTTCCTCTGTGGCTTCGGCATTCCGGCCAGCTCTGAAAACGTAGAGCTGGCGCACGAGATGATCGACGCCTATCTGGCTACGGAGTCGATGGCCTATCTGGCCAACGAGTATGGCTATGGCGTCTCCAACCAGAACGCCATCGACGAAATCGACCCCCAGATGGTCGAGCTGTTGGGTCTGGACGACATCAGCGCGCTGGACAGCACCGTGTTCTATGAATATCTGACCGACGAACAGCGCGAGGAGTGGACCAATACCTGGTCTGAGGTGAAGACCTCGCAGTAAGGCGATCCTGAACCAGGTTGCATAGGGGGCGCCCGGCCCTGTCTCCTGACGCCGGGCGTCCCCTTTTATCACATCGTTTGAGGAGGAAATAAGCGATATGGAAGCCCGCCGCCGTGTTGCGGTACTTGCCGGCATTCCCACATTCTATCTCATTCTGCTTTTCATCTTGCCGCTGGCCATCATGGCTGTGTTCAGCTTTCGCTCCGGCATTTCGGGGGAAGCGTACAGCACGTTCACGCTGGCAAATTACCGGCAGTTCTTTGACAGCCCCGGTTTCCTGCGCCTCTTACGCAGGTCGGCCACTATGTCGTTCAACATTTCGATTATCTCCGTCGTGCTGGCCTATCCCCTGGCCTACTATCTGGCGTTCCGCGCCGGCAAGCGGCGGGTGCTGCTGTTGACGCTGCTGATCATTCCCACGTGGACCAGCTACCTGTTGCGCATCTTTGCCTGGCGTCTGATTCTGGGCAGCAGCGGCTTGCTCAACTCGTTCCTCTTGTGGACCGGCCTCATCGACTCCAGCTCACCAATTTTGCTCTACAGCCGCAGCGCCGTCATCGTCACGCTGATTTACGTCTGGGTGCCTTTTGTGGCGCTGCCCATCTTTGCGGCGCTGGAGCGCATTGACCCTAATTTGCTGGAAGCGTCGGCCGACCTCGGTTCGCCGCCGTGGGAGACGTTCTTGCGCGTCACGCTGCCGCTGAGCATGCCGGGCGTGATAGCAGGCTTTTTCTTTGTGATGATTCCAACTTTGGGCGAATATGTGACGCCGCTGCTGGTTGGCGGCGGGCAGGGGGCCATGTACGGCAATCTGATTCAGGACCAGTTCCTGCGTGCGCTGAACTGGCCTATGGGGTCGGTGATGAGCCTGGCGATGCTGGTGGCCGTGATTCCGCTGATTATCCTTTTTGCCCGCTTTGGTATGCGCTCCAACCTGTTAGAGTTATAAACAATGCGACGTTCTGCCTGGCTGACTCCTGGTTTTTTCTATTTTCTGTTCGTCCTTGTCATTCTGTTTCTGCCCATCCTGCTGCTCGTCATTTTCTCCTTCAACGACTCCACCAACCTCGTCTTTCCGCTGCGCGGTTTCACGCTGAAGCACTATAGCGGGCTGATGGAGAACCGCGAGCTGCTGCGGGCGCTGCGCACCTCCATTTTGCTGGGCCTGGGCACGTCGTTGGTTTCGACCATTCTGGGCACGATGGGCGCCATTGCCGTGGTGCGCTTCAACTTCCCAGGGAAGGGCTTCTTTACGGCGCTGGCCACGCTGCCGCTGGTCATTCCCTACGTGATTCTGGGCGTTTCCTTGCTGTTGCTCTTAAGCTCCCTGAACATTGGCCTATCAGCGTGGGCCGCGGGGCTGGCGCACGTGGTCATCAGTGTGCCCTATGCCATGCTGATTATCGCCTCGCGCCTGGCCGGATTCCCCAACAATCTGGAGGAGGCGGCGATGGACCTGGGTTCCAGCTATTGGGGCGCTCTGTTTCGCGTGACCATTCCCATCAGCTTCCCGGCGCTGGTGGCTGCCTTTCTGATTAGCTTTACGATATCATTTGATGAATTCGCCATCTCCAACTTCCTGGTGGGCACGCAGCCGACTTTGCCGGTATACCTCTATTCCCAACTTCGTTTCCCCACACGCCTGCCGCTGGTGGTGGCTCTCTCGGCGTTGCTGATGGTGGGCACCATGCTGCTGATGCTGGCAGCGGAGTGGTTGCGCCGCCTGGGTCAGGACTAGGTCCTGGCCGAGAATAAAGTTAGGTATAAATCTATGTCTGAACATTCTGTTGAACTACGTGAGGTCTCCAAAGTTTTCGGCGGGGCGCGAGCCGGCAGCGAAGTCGTGCACGCCGTGCGCGATGTGAACCTGACGGTAGAGAAAGGGGAGTTCTTCACGCTGCTGGGGCCGAGCGGCTGTGGCAAAACAACCACGTTGCGCATGATTGCCGGTTTTGAGATGCCGACTGAGGGCGAGGTCCTGATTGATGGACAGCCAATGACATCGGTGCCGCCGTACCGCCGGCCGGTGAATACCGTTTTCCAGAATTACGCGCTCTTCCCGCACCTGACGGTGGCGGGCAATGTGGCCTATGGCCTGACGGTGAAGCGCGTGCCAAAGGCAGAACGGCAACAGCGCGTGGAGGAGGCGTTGCAGCTTGTGCAGTTGGAAGGCATGGGCGACCGCAGGCCGTCGCAGCTATCGGGCGGGCAGCAGCAGCGGGTGGCGCTGGCGCGCGCTTTGGTCAACCGCCCCACGCTGCTGTTGCTGGATGAGCCGCTGGGGGCGCTGGACCTCAAGTTGCGCAAGGCGATGCAGTTGGAGCTGAAGCAGTTGCAGGAGAGGATAGGCATCACCTTCATCTACGTGACGCATGACCAGGAGGAAGCGCTGACGATGTCTGACCGCATTGCGGTGATGAACGGGGGCCAGATTTTGCAGATTGGCGGCCCCGTGGAGCTGTATGAACGGCCGGCGACTCGCTTTGTGGCTGACTTCATCGGCGAGAGCAATTTCCTCACGGCGCAGGTGCAGCGTGTGCAAGGGACGCAGGTGGAGGTGACGCTGGACGGCGTCTGTGTGGCGGCGACCGCGGGTGAAGGTCCGCTCGCTCCTGGCGACACGGTGACGCTGACGCTGCGCCCGGAGAAGATGCTGCTGGCGCCCGCCGCGGAAGGGGAACAAGGGGTGGCCGGGACGATCCTGGAGTCGGTGTATATCGGCACCGACACGCGCTACGTGGTGCGCCTGGACGAGGGCCAGACGGTGGTGGTGCGCTCACAAAACGCCGCCGGCTCCCAACCGCACTCTTATGCCGTGGGGGACCGGGTGCGGGTTTGGTGGCATGGGGGAGATGCGCGGGTGTTGGTGGGGTAGGGATTGGAGATTAGAGATTAGAGATTAGAGATTTTGCCGCAGATGCCCCGGCGCGGGGGACGCGGATGGGGTGGATGGAGCGCCGGCATCTTGCCGGCTTCCGGCTAGAGACATCCGATTTCTCTAAGAAATCGGATGTCTGTGCAATAGTCAAGGAGCATGGCATGAATTCTACCGATATCGATATACAACCTTCTTCCTCCGGCGCGGAGGAGGAGGTGCG
>CAZRTM010000057.1:17204-25556 GCA_964602995.1 uncultured Ardenticatenaceae bacterium | reverse complement strand
CTGTGCTTGTAACTAACGTCATAAACTGTGGCGGCTTCACAATCAACCTATGTCTTTCTGGCAGCAACTCAACCAGCTCCTGAGCGAATCACCGGGTAATGTTGTCTACCATCTGGTGACGCTCTTTGCGATCCAGGCCACGCTGGCCATTGCGCTGTCGCAGTGGCGGCGGGAGCGGGGCCAGGCGCTGGGCGGCGAGCGCAGTGAGCTGGCGCGCCGTCTGACGCTGGCTGCGCTGGGGCTGCTGCTGACCCGCTTCTTCCTGTTGATTGCCTCGCTCGTCGTCGCCGGCGACGCCGATCCGGCGTTCCCCATGCGCATCCTGCCGCCGCTGGAACAGGCTGTCAACACCGTGACGGCCATTCTGGTGGTGTGGGCGGTGGTGCCCTATTTCCGCTCCCAGCCACGGCTCAACGACGTCGTGGCCATTCTCGTTCTGTTGCTGGCAGGGATCATGTACGTCTTTTTTGCGCAGGATTGGGCGGCAAACGCGCAGGTGGGGATGACGTACAACGGTTCGGAGCAATCGACCATCTGGGGCATTTTCCAGGTGAGCGTCCTGGCCGCAGGCGCCCTTATTCTGCTGTTGCGCGGCTTGCCGGGTGGTGGGCTGCGCTTTCTGATCATAGCGGCTCTGGGCATCGCGCACGCCGTGCAATTTTGGGATTATCCGGAGACGATTCCCAGCGCCTCTGAAATTCCGTTCTGGATCCGGCTGGGCCATCTGGTGGCGCTGCCACTGTTGGCCGTCCTGGCCTACCGCCACTCGCTGGTGCAGCTTATCTCCATGCAGATGAGCAACCGGCCCGCGCCGGAGCAGATGGCTGCCACGTTGCGGCTGGCGGCGAACACCATTCGCACGCTCTCGCCGCGGGACACGGCGCGGGATGCGGTGCGGATGATTGCCGAGATGACCGACGCCGCCTTTGTGGGTGTGGCGTTGCTGTTGGACGGCGATGGCGAACAGTTGGACCTGGTGCGCAGCGGCGACCAGCCAGGAGAGAGTGCTGAGCCAGAGGAAACAGAGGTCTGGGCGCTGAAGTTGAGCGACTGGCCTTCGTTCCGCATGGCGATGGAACAGGCTGAGAATGTGGAGCTGCTGCCGGATGGCGTTGGCGCAAGGCAGTTGCACGATTTTTACCAGGAAGTTGGCATCAACGCGCCCGGACCGTTGCTGGTTTCCGGGCTGGTCAGCGAGGGGGAGAAGCTGGGCGTCTTGCTGTTGGGCGGCAGCGAAGCGCAGGAGCGCTGGCCGCAAGGAGTCAATGCCATTTTGCCGGCCCTGTCTGATTACGTGGCGCGCGCCGTGCATAACGCAGCGCGCTATCAGGAGGCGTTGCAGGAAGCAGCCATAGCGCTGCCAGCCATGCCTGTTGCCGACGAGGTAATTTCAGGCCGTGTCATTGCCCTGGAGCAGGAGCGGGACCGGGCGCTGGAGAAGATCGAAACGTTGGCCAGCAAACTGCGCCAGAGTGAATCACAACTGGCGGCGGCGCAGCGGCAATCGCGCGATCTGGCGGCGACGGTAGAAGAGCTGAACCGTGGACGGAGCGGCGACGAGCAGATAACGGCGCTGGAGCGGGAAATCGCCACATTGCGTGAATCGTTGATTGAAGCTGAAGAAGCGATGGCCATGGCCGCCGCTGCGGAAGGCGAGCTGAGCACCGAGTGGGTGACGATGACCATCAGCCGTTACTCTGGCGAGCTGGAAGAGGCACAGATACGCATTGCCGAGCTGGAGGAAGAGCTGGGCCGCCGTGAAAGCGAAGAGGTGAGCCAGGTGGTGACCTCGCTGGCCCAGGAGCTGCGTACGCCGTTGACCTCTATTGCCGGCTATACCGATTTGCTGTTGGGCGAGACGATGGGCATTCTGGGCACCAAGCAGCGCGACTTTTTGCAGCGGGTGAAGGCTAACGTGGACCGCACCGGCGTGTTGCTGGACCAGATGATACAGGTGGCGGCTGCGCCGGATGGCAAGGCGACGGTGGGCAATGTGGAGCTGGCGCCGATCACCGACGTCATCGAGTCGGCGGTTAACACTGTTGTCTCGCAACTGCGCAAGAAAGAGCTGCGCCTGAACCTGGAAGTGGACGAAAGCCTGCCGCCAATACCTATGAACCGTGAGGCCATGGCCCAGGTTCTGATTCACCTGCTGAGCAATGCTTCACAGGCATCGGAAGTTCAGAGTGAAATGACCGTGCGCTGCCACGCCGATTTGATGAACAGCGCGACAGCGAACGGCACGGAGCGAATGGAGCGCTTTGTCCACCTGGCCGTGACTGACAGCGGCGGGGGCATCCGGCCTGAGGACCGTGCCCACGTCTTTGACCCGCAGTACCACGCCGCCCATCCGCTCATCGCCGGGTTGGGCGACACCGGGGCCGGTTTGTCCGTGGCCCACACGCTGGTGGCCGCGCATGGTGGCCGCCTGTGGGTGGAGAGCGAAATGGGCAAGGGCAGCACCTTCTCTGTGTTATTGCCGATGACCCACCACCGGGTCAGGGATGAGGGCTGATGCAGGGACCGCTGGAAGGCCCGCTTAACTGGCGCACCAGTCTGTTCCTGGCGGTTGGCGTCGTCGTCACGGTGTTCATGGCGCTGTTGTTGTCGCTTGCCGATGGCCTACAGGTGCGCCTCTCGCTGCCGCCGGAGCCGACAGAAGCGGTCATCGCCGCCGTGGCCACCACGGCCATTCCCCCGACCGTTTCTTTGCCAACCGCCACACCGACCAGCCCACCGCCCACGGCCACGGCGACGGCGTCCGAATCTGACGGGAAGAAGCCGACGGCCAGCCCCACGCCCGTTACACCTGTGCCCGTGGTGCCAACGTGCGGCGTGGTGCCTGATGATTGGGTCGCTTACAGCGTGCGGCGCGGCGATACGTTGTTCCGCCTGGCAGTAAACAGCGGGGCCACCGTGAGCGCCGTGCAATTTGCCAACTGCCTGGATTCAACACGCATCTATGCGGGGATGACACTCTATCTGCCGGCCGAGCCGCCGCCACCGCCGCCTGTCTGCACTGGCCCGCCTGCGTCCTGGTTGCGCTACACGGTGCGGCGCGGCGACACGCTGTTCTCGCTGGCCCGCTCGCGCGGCACGACCGTCTATAACGTGATTACGGCGAACTGCCTGGTGGGAACGCGCATCAATGCGGGGCAGATTATCTATCTGCCGGGGCAGGCGCCGGCGCCCACTTCGCCGCCACCGGCCACGGCGACGGATGAACCGCCGCCGCCACCACCGCCGCAAGCAACGAACACGCCGGTTCCCCCGACGAATACACCAGTTCCGCCGACGGACACGCCTGTGCCGCCCACAAACACACCCCGGCCCACGGCCACGACCACGACCGTGCCGCCCACCAGCACGCCGCCGGTAGACACGCCAGTTCCGCCGACGAACACACCTGTGCCGCCCACCAACACGGCTGTGCCACCGACGAATACGCCGGTTCCACCAACGGACACACCGGTGCCGCCGACCAACACACCGGCGCCGCCGACAGACACGCCTGTGCCGCCGACGGACACACCCGTTCCACCAACGGACACACCGGCGCCGCCGACGGACACGCCGGTGCCGCCAACCGACACGCCGCCACCCCCGACGGATACACCTCCGCCTACGGCGACGACGGAACCATAGCCACAACCTGTGGGACAAATTTGCAAATTTGTCCAATGAGTCGCCTGCTTGGAGATACCCGGCACTGTGCTATAATCTTGCCCCGACCTTGCACTAAATTGGAGTAATGTCGCCATGTCTAAGGCTGAATCCCTGCGCCAGTCGATCCTGGCGCAGGTTGCTGAATACTACCGAGAGGTACACGCCGAGCGCCCCTTTGTTCCCGGGGAGTCGCTCGTTCACTACGCCGGCCGCGTCTTCGACGAGCGGGAAATGCAGAACATGACCGACGCCGTCCTCGATTTCTGGCTGACGGCCGGCCCCTATGCCGAGGAGTTCGAAAAGAAGCTAGGCCGTTTCCTAAATGTGCGGGAAGTGGTGCCGGTCAACTCCGGCTCCTCAGCCAACCTGGTGGCCGTGACCACGCTCTGTTCCAAACAGTTACGCCGCCCGATGCTGCCGGGGGATGAGGTTATCGTTCCCGCTGCCAGCTTCCCCACAACGGTCAACCCCATCATTCAGAACCGGCTGGTGCCCGTTTTTGTGGACAGCACGCTGGGTGATTACAACCTGGATCCGGCACAGTTAGAAGCTGCCCTTTCGCCGCGCACGCGGGCTGTGATGTTTGCGCACACGCTGGGCAATCCCGGCGATATGGACGCCATCACCTCCTTTGTGCAGGAGCACAACCTGTATCTGATTGAGGATACGTGCGATGCGCTCGGCTCACGCTGGGATGGAAAGCTGGTGGGCACGTTCGGGAAGCTGGCGACGATCAGCTTTTACCCGGCGCACCATATTACGCTGGGCGAGGGTGGGGCTGTTTATACCCGGCATCCGGGGCTGGCGAAGATTGCCCGCGCCATTCGTGATTGGGGCCGCGATTGCTGGTGTGGCTACGAAAATCCGCCCAATGGCAAGTGCGGCATTCGCCACCAGCGCGAGGTGCCGGGCATGCCCGGCTTCTATGACCACCGCTACTTCTACACGGAGATTGGCTATAACCTGAAGCTGACGGATCCGCAGGCGGCGATGGGACTGGCGCAGTTGGACAAGCTGCCCGATTTCATCGAGCGCCGCAAGCGTAACTTTGCCTATCTCTACGACGGGCTGAAATCTTTTGAGGAATTTCTTATCTTACCGACCTGGTATGAGAAAGCGGACCCCGCCTGGTTTGCCTTCCCGCTGCTGGTGCGCGATGAAGCGCCGTTCCGGCGTCACCAAATTACCCGCTTTCTGGAGGAGAACAAGGTGGAGACGCGCCCGCTCTTTGCCGGCAACATCCTCATGCAGCCCGGCTACCGCGATATCGAGCACCGTGTGGCCGGCCCGCTTCCTGTCGCCGACCATATTATGCGCGGCGCATTCTTTGTGGGCGTCTATCCCGGTTTGGACATTCCGCAGCTCGACTATATGATTGAGACGTTTGGGAAATTTTTCGCAACGTTATGAAACTTTCTGTCATTATCTGCTGCTATAACGAGCGAGCAACCATCGCCGATGTGATTGAGCGCTCGCGTGACGTCGAGCTTGGCCCCGGCTGGGAAAAAGAGATCCTCGTGATCGACAACTTCTCCACGGATGGCACGCGTGAATATCTACAGAGCTTGAAGCTGCCCGGTGTGCGCACCATTTTCCACGAGAGGAACATGGGTAAAGGGCGCTCGATCCGCACCGGCTTTGAGCATGCGACGGGCACCCATTATTTCATCCAGGACGCTGATACGGAGTATGACCCTTACGAACAGCCAAAGTTCTGCCGCAAAGCGGAAGAAAGCGGGGCGGCGGCCGTCTTTGGCTCGCGCGTGTTGGACGGCGAAATTAAATCGCGTTACCTGCGCACACTGATTGGAAACCGGCTCATTACCTGGCTGGCCAATTTTCTGTTCCGCGGGCACTTGACGGACGTGGCAACTGCATCCAAAATGGTGCGGGCCGATGTTGTCGAGGCGTTGGAGTTAACGGGCAGCGGGTTCGATCTCGATTTTGAATTGCCGGCAAAGATTTTGCTGGCCGGACATGAAATAGTTGAGATTCCGATCAGTTACAACCCTCGTTCCTATGAGGAGGGCAAGAAGATCGGAGGGCGTGATTTTATTGAAGCGGTTGTGACGATGTTGCGCGCACGCATGGGGCTGTCACCGGTATTCAAGCGCGCCGACGCTAAAGCTGAATTGAGGAATACATAATGTACCCCAATGGTGATAGACCAGAAATGAAAGTCGTTGTTACCGGTTCAATTGCTTACGATTACCTGATGTTCTTCGCCGGGGAATTTGCGGAGCATTTTCTGGAAGAGCAGTTGCAAACGCTCAGCGTCAGCTTCCTGGTGGACTCGCTGCGGCGCGAGCGGGGCGGCACGGCGCCCAACATCGCCTATACCCTGGCGCTGTTGAAAGGACGGCCGCTGGTGATGGCGACGGCGGGCCAGGATTTCGACTCCTACCGCACCTGGCTGGAAGAGCACGGGGTCGATACGTCGGCCATTGTGGAGATTGAAGGGGAGTATTGCGCCTCTTTCTTTGCTAATGTGGACGAGGTCCAGAACCAGATCGGGGCGTTCTATGCCGGCGCGATGGCCTATGCCAGCCGCCTGAGTTTTGCCAGACATGCGCCCGACGCCGAGCTGGCGATTATCTCGCCCAACGAGCCGGCTGCCATGCGCGCCTATGTGGAGGAGTGCAAGGCGCTTTCCCTTCCTTATATTTATGATCCCAGCCAGCAGACGATCCGGCTCTCGGCCGAGGACCTCACCGCGGGCATCGACGGGTGTTACCTGCTGACGGTCAATGAGTATGAGCTGAGCATGATCCGGGAAAAGACGGGCATGAGTGAGGACGAGATTCTGGACAGGGCCGGCGGGTTGCTCATTACACGGGGCAAAACGGGGTCCGAAATCATGGTCGATGGCGAGCGGTACAGCATTCCGGCTGTGCCGCCGCACAACGTGGTCGAGCCTACCGGCGCCGGTGATGCGTTCCGCGCCGGGCTGCTGCGCGGCATTCAACTGGGGTTGCCCTGGTCTGTCAGCGGGCGCATGGGAGCGCTGGCGGCCACCTATGTATTGGAAAATATGGGTACGCAGAACCACCATTTCACACTGGACGAGTTTGTTGGCCGTTTTCGCGAGCACTTTGACGACGAGGGCGCCCTGGATGTGCTTTTGTCACAGTTGGTAGAAGAGTAACTATTACGGCAATTGTTTGAAGCATAGTGCCCTGTTAAGTTGGTTTTTATTTTGCTCGGGCCGGTCTCCTATGGCCGCACCGGCCCCCGTGCCCGCCGCTCTCATGGAGACAGGTGGCGCGGGTGCGAGGACTCGCAATAGGAGACCGGCCACAGCAGCTTTCAAAATTCTGGTTAACAGAGCAATAGGAGTGGAACAGTAATTATGGACTACGATGTCAAGAATATGGATCTGGCGCCTGGCGGCCGGTTGCGCATTGAATGGGCAGAACAGGAAATGCCGGTGCTGCGCGGCATTCGCGAACGCTTTGAGAAAGAACGCCCGCTGGAAGGTGTACGGGTAAGCGCCTGCCTGCATGTGACGACCGAAACGGCGAACCTGATGCATACGCTGCAAGTTGGCGGCGCCGATGTGGTGCTGACGGCCAGCAATCCGCTGAGCACGCAGGACGACGTAGCGGCTTCCCTGGTTTCCCATTTTGAAATTCCTGTTTTCGCCATCAAGGGCGAGGATAACGAGACCTACTACAAGCACATCCACGCCGCGCTGGACCACCAGCCGCACGTAACGATGGACGACGGCGCCGACCTGGTCAGCATCTTGCATAAGGACCGGCGCGAGCTGCTGGACAACGTCATCGGCGGCACAGAAGAGACGACGACGGGCGTCATCCGTCTGCGGGCTATGGCCAAAGATGGCGCTTTGGAGTTTCCTGTGATTGCCGTGAACGACGCGCTGACCAAGCATCTCTTTGACAATCGCTATGGCACGGGCCAATCGACGCTGGACGGCGTGATTCGCGCCACCAACTTCCTGATTGCGGGCAAGACCGTGGTCGTGGGCGGCTATGGCTGGTGCAGCAAGGGCATTGCCCGCCGCGCTGCGGGGATGGGCGGCAACGTCATCGTCACCGAGATTGACCCGCTGAAGGCGCTGGAAGCAGTCATGGATGGCTTCCGCGTGATGCCTATGGTCGAAGCGGCCCAGATTGGGGACATCTTCATCACAGCGACGGGCGACATTCACGTTCTGGACCGCCACCACTTCGAGGTGATGAAGGACGGGGCCATCGTGGCTAACTCCGGTCACTTCAACGTGGAAATCAACATTCCGGCGTTGGAAGAGATGTCTGTGGAGAAGCCGCGCCGCGTGCGTGAGTTCGTGGAGCAGTAC
Source organism: uncultured Ardenticatenaceae bacterium (assembly GCA_964602995.1). GTDB lineage: Bacteria > Chloroflexota > Anaerolineae > Promineifilales > Promineifilaceae > JAAYYY01. The sequence continues at coordinate 17,572 of CAZRTM010000057.1, read as the reverse complement.
ACCATGTCCGATGGGCGTAAGATTAACCTGCTCGGCGAAGGACGCCTGGTGAACCTGGCCGCTGCTGAAGGCCATCCGGCTTCGGTGATGGACATGAGCTTTGCCAACCAGGCTCTGAGCGCTCTCTATATGCGCGAAAATGCGGAGACGTTGCAACAGCAGGTGTACTCTGTGCCCGAGGAAGTGGACCAGGAAATTGCTCGCATCAAGCTGGCGGCAATGGGTATCGATATCGACACGCTGACTGAAGAGCAGGAAGCGTATCTGAACTCCTGGGAAGAAGGCACCTGATAACTAACCTCTGCTGCGGTGGACGGTGTTCCGTAAACGGTGTTCCGTAAACGGTATGGCCGTGGATGGCCTGCCGT
>CAZRTM010000057.1:14049-17104 GCA_964602995.1 uncultured Ardenticatenaceae bacterium | reverse complement strand
ACGGTGTTCCGTAAACGGTGTTCCGTAAACGGTATGGCCGTGGATGGCCTGCCGTCCACCGTTTCCTCACAGTGGCCCTCAGCGATGACTAAGCCCCGCGACCATTACATTGGCGACCGTGTTGGAGTGGTGCGCATGGCGCGGCTCTTCTCGAACATTGTCAGCCCCCCTGTGATGTTCGCCGTGCTGGGTCTGGTGCTGGCTCTGTATGAGTTGCCGTTTGTGCCGGCGCTGGCCTGGTCGGCGCTATACGGTTTCTTTGCCTCGCTGGCGCCCATCCTCTTCGTGCTCTATTTGTTGCGCATAGGTCGTGTGGCCGAGCTGCACATGAGCAATACGGGCGAGCGGCATCTGCCCTATCTTGTGGCTGTGTTAGGCTCGGCGTTGGTCTACGTGCTCATCTCTGCCTTTTCGGGGCCAGAGTTGTTGCGCTGCCTGAGTCTGCTGAACATCATTACGCTGCTGCTGTTGGGGGTGATCAATACGATGTGGCTGATCAGTTTCCATACGACGGCGGCAATGGCAATGGTGACGGTGATGGCGCTGGTCTTTGGCCCAGGGGTGGGGGCGCTTCTGTTGCCGGTTGTGGCCCTGGTGACGGCCGTGCGTCTGTACCTGAAGCGACATACGGTGGCGCAGGTGGTGGGCGGCCTGTTCATGGGCATGGGCGCTGTGTATTTGGCGACGCTTTTCGGCTGTTTTGTATAGGGACGGGTTCTATGTTTGAGCAAGATCGCTTTATCGTTCGGTTACAGCAACGGGTGGTGCAGGAGGGTGATATCGCCGTCTGCTTCCTTAGCGGCTCGTTTGGTAGTCGTCGCGAGGACGCCTATTCTGACCTGGACGTGGTGCTGGTTTATGAGGATGAGGCCGCCCGCGAGGCAGCGTGGGCGCAGCGGCGTGATTTCACGCGCTCAGTGCTGCCCTACGTGCCGGCGCGGTCGTTCGATGCGGAGCATGTGCGGCCCAACTACCACGTGGCGCTTTACGCCAATGGGGCCAAAGTCGATTACCTGTTTGAGACCAAACAGTCGCTGCGGCCAGCGCCAGAGTACCGCGAGATTCGCATTTTGAAGGACAGCGCCGGCTGGGGCGAGAGCTTCCAGGCTGAATCGGCGCGTATGCTGGCCACGCAACCGCGCATGGAAGCAGCCGAGCTGGAACGGATTGACAACCGCTTCTGGGTGATGTTCTGGGATGTCTATCGCCAGATTTTGCGCGGCGACGCGGTGAAGCCGTTTGTCATCTATCTGGAGCTGATGGAGTTTACGCTGCCGCCCCTGCTGGGGATGCTGCCGCCGGAAGACCCCGCCTACCAGGGGTTGTTGAATGCCTACTATGACAGCAATGATAGTGAGGCGACGTTGCAGCAACTGAAGCGATTGCTGGATGCCTATGTCGCGGCCCGCTCGGCCGTTCTGCGCCGCTATAATGTGGGGTTTGTGCCGGACGGGTCGTTTGAGCGGACGTTGAGGCAGACTATGGAGAGGCGGGGGTGAGGACGTGGCGCGGAGGGGAGATTGGAGATTAGAGATTGGAGATTGGAGATTGGAGATTTTTGCCGCGGATGGACGCAGATGAACGCAGATGGATTGGCTGGTCATGGTTGCCGTCAGCGGTCAGCGGTCAGAGAACCGCTGAAAGCTGACGGCTGATACGCGGAAGCCAGAGGGAGATTATTTGTATGGCGTGGGTTTTTAGATTTTCGTCGTTGGCGTCGAGCCAGTGGATGCGGGGGTCGTGGGGGGAGAACCAGTTGTTTTGGTGGCGGACGAAGCGGTGGGTTTCGTTTTTGATTTGCTCGATGGCTTCGTCCAGGGTTGATTCACCTTCGAGGTATTGCCACAACTGGCGGTAGCCCAGACCGCTCATGGAGGGCAGCCGTCGTCCGTAACCGGCGGCGGCCAGGGTTTTCAGTTCTTGCAGCAGCCCGGCTTCCATCATGCGGTCGACGCGCTCGTCGATGCGCCGGTAGAGGGCTTCCCGTTCCATGCTCAGGCCGATGATGAAGATGTCGTAGGGGGGCGGGTGCTTTTCCTGGAGTGCGGTGATGGTCTGGCCGCTGAGCAGGGTGACCTCCAGGGCGCGGATGACGCGGCGCACGTTGTTGGGGTGGATCTGTTGCGCTGCCTGGGGGTCGAGGTGGGAAAGCCAACGGTGTAGCTCGTCTCCGCCCAGGGTCTGCAGGTGGCGGCGCAGGGCGTGGTTGGGCGGCACGCGGGGAATGCCCCACCCTTCGACAACGGCCATGATATATTGGCCGGTGCCGCCGACCAGGATGGGCAGCCGGCCCCGCCGGTGAATCTCGTCGATGGCGGCATAGGCCATGTCCTGATATTGGCCCAGGGTGATGGTCTCATCCGGATCGGCGATGTCGATGAGATGGTGCGGGACCTGTTGTTGTTCCTCGGCCGCCGGCTTGGCGGTGCCGATGTCCATACCGCGATAGAAGAGGCGGGAGTCGGCGGAGATGATTTCGCCGGCGAAGCGCCGGGCCAGATACAACGAGAGCGCCGTCTTGCCGGTGGCCGTGGGACCGAGGATGACCAGGAGTGGTTTTTTGCGGTTGCCGCTATCGTTACTCACCGTTGCGTTGTTCACCAGCCACGGACGGCGTGGGGGATGTGTTCGCAGCGCAGCAGTTTGCCGCGCGTATCAAGCTCCACGGCCACGAGGTCAATACGCCACATCGCGTCGTCCACGCTGCGGTCGTTCTCATAGAAGTACAGCTCTGCCAGCCGCAGCAGCTTTTGCGCCTTGCGCGGGGTCAACCCTTCTTCCGGCCGGCCCATAGCCCGCCCGCGCCGTGTCTTGACCTCCACGAACACAAGCTCCTCTCCAGCGCGCGCAATCAAATCAATTTCCCCTCGCGCACAGCGCCAGTTGCGTTCGACAATCTGATAGCCTTTTGCTTCCAGGTGGTGCGCTGCCACCGATTCCCCCCAATCCCCCAACTGCTTGCGCGTAGATGACACGAGATTACCTCCGATGGTTGTGTGGATGATGGGGGTATTATATAGGAGATTGGAGATTAGAGAATTGGAGATTGGAGATT
>CAZRTM010000057.1:0-13949 GCA_964602995.1 uncultured Ardenticatenaceae bacterium | reverse complement strand
GGAGATTGGAGATTAGAGAATTGGAGATTGGAGATTGGAGACTAGAGATTAGAGACCAATCTTTTGCCGCAGATGGACGCGGATGAACGCAGATTTTTTGGGGTTCATAGTAGGAACTTGAGTACCCTGTGCGAAAAGCGCTAAAGCGCCAACTACAAACCAACAACAATTATCTGCGTTCATCCGCGTTTATCTGCGGCAGAAATCAATCTCCAATCTCTAATCTCCAGTCTCTAATCTCCGTTCACTCCGGCGGGCGGAGGAGTTTGGCTAGTTGTTCCAGGAGGGGTGGGGGTTGGGGGCGGAGCCAGCGGCCGTGGACGTGCTCGCGCCGGAGGTCGGGGCGGGTGCGGCGCAGCTCTTTGTAGAGATCCAGTGTTTGCTGGACGGTGCGGCGGATGTCGTATTGGGCGCTGGCTTCGCGGGCGGCCTGCCCATATTGGCGGCGGCGCTCAGGGTCCAGAGTCAGGGCCACAATGGCGGCGGCCAGGCCCTGTGGGGTAGAAGTTAGCTGGCCCGTGCAGCCGCTCTCTACAGTGTCGGCAATGCCAGGAGAAGAGACGGCGGCGACGGGAAGTCCAACAGCCATGGCCTCGATGATGCTCAACGGATGCACTTCTGACATGGAGGCGGTGACGTAGGCATCGGCCATCGCCAGGTAGTTGGCGATCTCTTCGTAGGGTACGCCGCCGGTGAAGTGCACCACTCGCTCAATACCCAGCTCATGAGCCTGTTTCTTGAGCTTCTCTTCTAATGCCCCTTTGCCGACCAGCAGCAGGTGGAGGTCGGGGAGTATCTCTCGCGCCAGAGCGAATTGGGACAGCAAAATTTGCAGGTTCTTTTCCGTTGTCAGCCGCCCGGTATAGACCAACAGCGTGGCCTCGGCCGGGATGCCAAAGTCGCTGCGGTGGCACGGTTGGGAGGGGCGCCAGAACGGCTGCAAATCGATGCCGTTGGGAATGACCTCAATACGCTGGCGCACGCCGAAGTCGCGCATCACGTCCCGGATGCCGGGCGATGGGGTAATCACCACGTCACAATAGTCGGTGAACTCGGGCCAGAGCTGGCGCATGATGGCGTCGGCGGCCGGTTGGGGCAGAGGGGAGTAGGTACCGGTGTAGAGATCGTAGCGGGTGTGGTTGGTGTAGACGATGGGGCAGTTGCCATAGCGGTGGGCCATCTCGACGCTCATGAAGAGGTGGTGGCAGTGAATAATGTCCATCTGCCGCAGCCGCTCCTGGGCCTCCTTGCTGTAGCGGAAACTGAAGTAGTAGCCGGTGTCGCCAATGGGAATGGCCGGCGAGCGCAGCACGTTTGGTTCCTCGCCGGCTGGATCAGGTTCGCCCAGTGTGAATATGGTGACTTCGTGACCGGCTGCTTCCAGATACTCTCTGTAGAGAGCTACCATGCGTGTTACACCATTTACGACCGGTTTATAGCAAGCCGTGACCATGCCGATTTTCATCAACTTTCCTCTTAACTGACTGTATCTATAGCAGCTTGTTGCGGACGTTTGGCGCTTCTTTTTCAGCTTCTCCGGGAGGAGGGAGAGGAACGGAGGCTGTTAGGGTTGTACCAGCGCCAATGGCGGAGTCGATACTCAAGGCGCCGCCCAGGAGCTGCAGCCGCTCTTTCATGCCTACAAGGCCAAAATGGCCTGCCTGTGCAGACATGTTCAAATTCTTGGGCACGTCGAACCCGCGCCCGTTATCTGAGACCGTGGCTTCGACGTGGTGATCTACGTATTGCAGTTGCACCTGCACTTCGCTGGCTTCGGCATGTTTGATCACGTTGGTCAGAGCCTCCTGCACAAAGCGGTAGAGTGAAAGAGACATATCGTCGGGAAGATCCTTTATATCATCGCCTTCACAACGGATATTAATATCGGTGCGATGGCTGAAATCAGAACAGAGCGCTTCGATTGCCTGTAACAGCGTGGTATGTTGCAGAGCCGGCGGCCGCAAATCTTGTGAAAGCCAGCGTAAGCGGTTCATCGTCTCGGCAGCCAGATCTATCACTTCGCCGATGCTCTCATCAATTTCTTTCATCTCGGCTGGTATCTGTCCGCGGATAAGGCCCAGATTAATCTGAATGGCCGTCAACATTTGTCCCGCGTCATCGTGCAGCTCCTGTGACAGGTGCTTGCGTTCATTCTCCTGCGCCGAAACCAGTTGTTGGGTCAATCCCCGCAATTGCTCGCGGCTGCTGCGGATTTCCTCAAAGAGGATCGCATTTTGTAGGGCCACGGCCGCCTGGGCCGCCAGTGCTTCCAGCAACCGCAAATCAGTGTCGTTGAACGCAGGTGGGTGGGTGCGCTGCAGGATGAGGATGCCGGTCACACTTCTGTCTGATAACAGGGGTACGCCAATCCAGCTATGAGTAGCAGGTCCGTTCCACGTTTCCATCTGCCCAACTTCTTCGCCGGGAGCGTTGGTGACCACAATTCCTTCGCCCGTGCGCATAATCTGCTCCAGATAAGGAGCACGCTCTGCTTCTACTGGCGACCCCGTTGCAGACGGGGTCTGCTCTTGCGCCGGCCTCGCAGCGCGTATCTCCCATTTGCCTTCCTCGCTTCGTAACATCAGCGTTGCCCTGTCATAGGGAGCCATATCTTGCGCGAACTCTAGGAGGCGCTCGGCGATGACTGTGCGCTCCAGTACGGCGCTGAGGGCAACGTTCGCCGCCCGCAGCGTATCGGCCACCTTGTGCGCGCGGAATTCCTCCTGGTAGAGGCGAGCGTTGTCGATGGCGATGGCCGTCCAGGTGCCTGCCGCCTTCAGCAGGCGCAGGTCGTGTTCGGCAAAAGCATCAGGTTCGCTGTGCACCGCTTCCAGGATACCGATCACCTCACCGCGCAGGGGGAGCGGGGCCAGGAGCATAGAGCGCGCCTGGAAGGAGTCGTCTCCGGCCGGGGAGCGGAACAGCGGCTGGCATAGCTCTGCCACCAACAAAAGGGTCTCGCCGGTGCGGATGACTTCAGCCTGTGGGCTATCCTCTAATGGCTGCTCGTTGTCCTGCTGAGTATCTATCCCCGGCCCGTTCGCAGCTCCCAGCCGCAACATGTTGCCCTCTAACAGGATGATAGAGACGCCCTGGGCCGGCACCAGGGAAGAGACTTCCTCCAGCACGCGGTCTAAGACGGCCTGTATGTCGAGCGTGGAAGAAACGGCCTGCCCCATTTCAGCCAACATCGCCAGTTCGCGGGCCTGCCGTTCCAGTTGGGCTGTATGGTCAGCGCGCACGGTGAGCATGGTGTTGAACTGGCGGGCAACTTCGGCCAGCTCGCGTGGGCCTGTGACAGGAGCGCGCCGGTTCAGGTCGCCCTGGGCAACGTCTTGCGCCACACTGGCCATGGCATAGAGTGGATAGACAATCTGGCCGCGAAAATACCAGCCGACCACCGCAAGCAGGGCCAGCAGCGCCACCGACAACACGGCGTGGCGAATGATGGCCACACGCGCCGGGGCCAACGCCTCAGCCTCTGGAATGCCGACGTAGGCGTACCAGTTGGCGGAAGGGATGTTGGTGAAGCCATAGAGCCGGGCAACGCCGTCCAGGCCAGTTGCACGAGCCTGACCGGAGCCTTGCGCAAGGACGAGATCGGTGACTTCAACGCCGCGCGCGTTGCGGCCGATCCACGACTCAGGGTCAGTGGAGCGGGCGACGACAGTGCCGTCGGAATCGGTGATGGTAATGGTGCTACCGGGGGGCAGGGATACCTGATTCAACGTCCGCTGGAAGCGGAGCAGGTCGATGGACGCCAGCAGGGCGCCTCCCAGCTCGCCATCAGGCTTGAAGACGGGGTAGGCCAGCACCGATACCCAGCGGCCGCTCACACGACCTACCTGTACGGACCCGACGACAAAATCGCGCTCGCGCATGACGCGCTGAAACCACTCGCGGTCGCTCACAGAGGGCCAGTTTTCCTCATCATCGGGTTCGTTTGTTGAGCAAATGACCTCGCCCTGGTCATTGACCAATGCCAGACTGGAGTATTGTTGTAGGACGTCTGATAGATCGATTAGCGCCGGATCGCACTGCTGCGGGTCGAGCGTGCGGATCATGGGGCGTTGGGCGACGCGCGACAACAGACCCTCGGAATCGACCAGCGTCTGTTCGATGGTGGCTGCTGTTAGCTGGGCCAGATTGAGGGCCGACATGCGCGCCTGTCGCGTCTCCTCCTGCACCTCGGTATAGGTGGCCACAATAAGGAGCAGCAAGACAGGAATTGTGGTTATCATGACCACGATGATAAGCTGCGAGCGAATCGAACGACGCATCTTCATAATGGTTCTACTGGTGACGAGTTAAGTGGGGAGTCGGGCAAGCCAATTGCTGTCATGGCTCGCCCCTCGCGTCACGAACTAGCCTCCATTGTATGAGCGGACGTCGCAACAAGTCAACTATCGGCAGAAGCACCCTATCCCTTACCTGTTTGCGCGGAGACGTTATAATGGAATATGAAAGTGGATGCGCACGCCACACGTAGCCACAAGCACGAAGGAGATCAAACATGCGAGTTGTAATCGGCGCCGATCATGCCGGCCTGGAATTAAAGGATAAGTTGAAGGAAGAGCTGGAGAAGTCTGGCTATACGGTCGTTGACGTGGGGGCCTACGAGTATGACAAAGAGGACGACTACCCCGATTTTTCGGCGGCTGTTGGTCACGCCGTGGTCGATGGTCAGGGTGAGCGCGGCATATTGGTGTGCGGCAGCGGCGTCGGCGCTGCCATTGCCGCCAATAAAATCGAGGGCGTGCGCGCCTGTCTCTGCCACGATATCTATTCGGCGACCCAGGGCGTTGAGCATGACGATATGAATGTGCTATGTCTGGGTGGGTTGATTGTGGGTGAGGCTCTGGCCCGTCATCTGGTCCATGGCTTTTTGGAAGCCAGGTTCATCGGCGGCGGTCGTTTCCAGAGACGGCTGGACAAAGTGCTGGCGCTAGAAAAGTCGGGAACGTTGCAAGACGGGCCGGCGGATAGTTAGCCTTCGTTCTCTTCGTCATCAAGGGTAAAGCCGACTTTTATGGTGACCTGCCAGTAGGCAATGCGGCCCTCTTCAATCTGGCCGCGCGTCTCCACCACTTCAAACCAGCGCAGATTGCGCACTGTTTCGGACGCCCGGGCAACGGCCCTCTCCACGGCGTCTTGCATGCTTGTTTGCGACGAACCGGTCAACGTGATCTGCTTATAGACGTGATTACTCATAGCTTCTCCCATCTCAAACTCATTCAGCAACAGTCTGGATAAATGGGTGCAGGAGGTTCTTGCATTTTGACGCGTCTGGCCTGACTCCATACCACCACGACCATCATAACACGAACGAAGCGCCAGAACGAATCAGGCGCCCGATGCCTGCTCCAGGGAATCGATGGCATCACGAATTACCCTGACGCTATTGTGCAGGCCCTCTTGTTCCTCCTCGCTCAGCGGCAGTTGAAATGTGGCCAGCACACCGTCGCCGCCGACCAGTTGCGGCAAGGAGGCGGTGACATCGGCGATGCCTGCGATTTCGGGGAGACGCGTGCAGACGGTGAGGATGGCGCGCTGGTCGCGCAGGATGACGTTGATGATGCGCGCGAGGGCGCTGCCAATGCCATAGTAGGTGGCGCCTTTGCCTTCAATGATGTGGTAGGCGGCGTTGCACACCTGCCGGTCAATCTGCCGCCGCAAATCGTTGTCCAGCGGAATGTCGCACACGCTGCAGAAGTCGCTGAGAGGCAGGTTGCCGATGTTGGTGAGCGACCAGGTAATGACCTCGGAATCCCCGTGCTCACCGATGACATAGCCATGAACATGGCTGGCATCGACGCCGACGTGCTGGCCCAGCAGGGCGCGGAAGCGAGCGGTATCCAGCGTGGTGCCAGAACCCAGGACGCGATGGAAGGGCACACCGAATTCGGCGGCGTAGCCGGCGGCGAGGTGCGTCATAATATCCACCGGATTGCTGGCGACCAGCAGAATTGCCTGCGGCGCGTGTTCCAGAATGGAGGGGATCACATCGCGAAAGATGGCCGCGTTGCGCTCCAACAACTGCAGCCGCGTCTCACCCTCGCGCTGGCTGACACCGGCGGTAATCAGCACCACGCGGCAGCCTGCCAGAGCGGCATATTCCCCTGCGCGCACCTGCAAGGCATGGGCGAAGGGCACGGCGTGCAATAAGTCGGACGCCTCCGCCTCGGCCCGCGCCCTATTAACGTCTACCAACACAATTTCACGGCCAATGCCCTGCATAATGAGCGCATAGGCGGCTGTCGCGCCGACAAAGCCGGTGCCTACAATCCCAACTTTCATCTCAGGCCTCCCTGACATTTTCTCTCATGTCACACGTTCTTTCTCATTGTATGTACCGCTGTGGCGGCGTCAATGGTTTCGTTACAGCCAGCGGCCCCGCCACTCAACCCCGGCGCGGGCCAGGCGGCGCACAAGGCCCCAGATGGCGGCACTCTGGACAAAAGCGGCCGCCACCGGAGTGCATATGGCCCACCCGCTGCCACCGAAGCGCCTGGCCCAGGGCAGCAGCGCCATCGCGGCGCTGAACCAGGTTAGAGCCACCCGGCCCAGCCCGTTGCCGCGAGCCAGTGCCTTGAGTGCCATGTGCAAGGGCCAGGCCAGCAGAATGGTGAAAAGGACAGAGAGCAAGCCGGCCGGCCCTGACCAGCGCAGACTGGACACCGTCAACCGCACCATGCCGCCCCACAACTGCTGTGGCGTGCGGTACATATGAACGTAACCAACGCTGTCACTGCGCATGATGGGCAGGCGGAATCCCATCCGGTGCAGATGCCGGCCCAGCGCTAAATCTTCCAGCACTTCCAGGGGCACGGCCGAAAAACCGCCGCTGGCTTCGTAGACGCTGCGCCTGATGAGAATATATTGCCCGTTCAGCACGCCGGTAGGGTCGGGCAGCCCGGCGAAGTAACCGGCCAGGGCCACCATCAGCGCCAGGCGGTCCAGCGGACCGCTGGTTTCGTGGGCCATGAAAAGGCTCAGGCCGTCCACTTCTTCTTGCAGCGCGAAGGCGACGGCGCGAGCCGGACCGTGTGGCTCATGCCAGGTGTCGGCATCGGTGAATAGCAACCATTCGCCGGTTGCAGCCTGCACAGCGCGGTGGCAGGCGTGCGCCTTGCCGCTCCAGCCGGGGGGCGGACCCTGCAGGCGAATGAGGTGTACGTTGTGGCGGGCGGCGATGGCCGCCGTCTCGTCTTGCGAGCCATCGTCCACCACGATGCGCTGCAGCAGACCAGGGTAGCGCAGCCGCTCGAGCGAGCCGAGCAGGGTGGGCAGATTGGCGGCTTCGTTGCGCGCGGGCACGATGATAGAGAGCGAGGGCAGGGTGGGCGGAATCGGCACGGGCGGCATCTCGGGCAAGCGCCTGTAATTACGCTCAGCCCAGCGCCCGAGCAGCAGAAGGCTGGTTGCGCCTGACAGCGCAGCTATGTTGCGGTCGCCATTGGCGCGGTCAGCCATTGGAGCCGGTCGACGCTGCATGGCCTTCACGTTTCGTGACGCGCATCATCACGCCCCGGTGAGGTTCCAGCGTGGCGCCCATGCGCGGGCGCACCTGCTGGCTGACCATCTCCAACGTTTGGCGTTGCAAAATGCGGGCCAGCACCACTTTGGCTTCTACCTGACCGAAGACCGCGCCGATACAGTTGCGCGGCCCGCCGCCAAAGGGGACGTAGGCATATGGCTCGTGCGTACGTTGCCCGCGGTGGGTGATGAAACGGTCAGGATCGAACTGGTGTGGTTGCTGCCACTGCGCCGGATCGCGGTGGGTGAGGTAGATGGAGTAGAGAATGCGGTCGCCAGATGGTAGACGATAGCCGTCGAAGGCCAGGTCCTCCACAGCACGGCGCGTGCCAACGTGGATGGGTGGATAAAGGCGCAGCGACTCTTTGATGACGCGGTCCAGAAAGGCTAACTGCTCTATGGTCTCGAACTGCGGCGGCCGGTCGCCCAAAACATCGTCCACCTCCGCCTGCGCGCGGGTCATGGCCCAGGGGTGTTGGCCCAACAGGTAGAGGGTCCAGGTCATGAGCGCCGTTCCTGTGTCGTGCCCGGCAATAAGCATAGTCAGGAGCTGGTCGCGCACCAGTCCATCGCTCATCCACTCCGTTTGCAGCAACATGCTGAGCATATCTGCGCCGCCCGGTTGCTGCCGCCGTTGGCGAATAATATGGTAGAGATAATCGTCAACTTCTCTTATCGCCTTCGCATAGCCGGGACGGGGAAAGCGACGCCAGATGAGCCAGGGGCCGGGTGAAATGTAAGCGAGCAGGCGCAAGATGGGAGACCAGAGGCGGGGCAAATCGGCGCTGAAATCGACGCCGAAGAGCGTATCCATGAGGATGAGCAGGGCCACACGGCGCATCTCGTCCAGCATGTTGAGAGGGCCGGGACTCTGCCAGCTATTTATCACCTGGTCTGTGCGCTGCCACATGCTGGCCACGTAGCCGGCGACCTGCTGCTTGTGCAGGGCGGGACTCATCTGCTGTCGCAACTGGTCGTGCCACTCGCCGTCTTCAACCAACAGGCCGTGCCGCAGCAACTTTGTGACCGGGTCGCCTTTGGGGCGCCAACTGAGCCGCTGGCGGGCCTGAACCAGGACGAAGCGGTTGGCGGCAGGTCCAGAAAGCATGATGGGGCGGAAACCGGGTAGGGTGAGGCGGAAGACGTTGCCCAGCGAGCGGTGGAAAATTTCCAGCGCCTGCATGATGTTGCGCTCTTTGAGGATGGCCCGCAGCGCCAGCCGGCCCGCTTCACTACCGGGTTCAGGAGGGTCTTGCAGGGGGCTATTGTGGTGAGAAGCCAAATCGACCTCCGCCTGTGGTTGACGCCGGCGTCTAATCTTCAGCTTATCAATTTTCTCCAATTTGTCACAAATCGGCACCCTGTCTCGTCATAGATGATAAAAGGGCATCATAACAGAGTGGCGCCCTTCACCTGACTTTGTCGTCGCTGTTCAGAGCATAACTGCGAAGCAGACTCCACGAAAGCAGCGTCGGGAAAGCAACTTTTCTGGAGGTATGTAGTGAATAATCGCAATGGCGTTTATGGAATGGACGTAGCAATCGTTGGCGGCGGCGTTGCCGGGCTTACGGCAGCCATCTATCTGGCGCGTGCCGGGCGCGACGTCACTGTCTTCGAACGGTCGCGCACCATAGGCGGGCGCGCACGAACCCAGGAGCATGAAGGTTTTTTGTTCAATCAGGGGCCTCATGCCCTGCTGGCAAGCGAGGTATTGGACGAGCTAGGCATCAGCCTCAGCGGCGGCAGCCCACCTATTTTGAAAACATTGGTACTCAAGAACGGGGCGTTGCACAACTTTCCCCTTGGTCCAACAGGGTTCTTTAACACGAAGTTGCTCAGCATGAGCGAACGGATACGGCTGGTGGCCCTGTTGCTAAAGGTACTCCGCAGCGATCCGGCTGCGGCCGCTGGCGAGTCAGTCCTTTCATGGGTCCAGCAACATACGGCGGCGGCGCCGGTGCAGGAGATGCTTCTGGCATTGATGCGCGCGTCAACTTACGCCGACGACGCGGCTGACCTGAGCATGGAAGTGTTTATGCAACAGATGCAACTGGCCACGGATATTACCTATCTGGACGGCGGCTGGCAGTCGCTGGTCGAAGCTCTGGAAAAGATGGCGCGTAGCGCTGGGGCCAAAATCCGCGCCGAGAGCAGGATCGACGGCATCACAGTCGAAGGAGAGCGCCCAGCGCTGCAACTGGCAGATGGGCGTTCGGCGGCGGCATCGGCCGTCGTCCTGACCGTTAATCCATCCACTGCGCACCGCATGCTGCCGCAAAGCCGTGTGCTGGAAGCGGTGGCGCACACGGCGCGACCGGTGCGCATGGCGAGCCTCGACGTGGCCCTGCGCAGGTTGCCAGAGCCGTCACAACCCATTGTTCTGGGCCTGGACCGCCCCTATTATCTTTCCGTACATAGTGTTGCCGCTGACCTGACGCCGCCGGAAGGCGCCCTCATTCACGTCGTCAGTTATCTTGGCAAGGACGCCGTTGGAGCCGAGGCTGAAACTGCGCTGGAGCAAGTGCTGGACCTGGCCCAACCTGGTTGGCGTGACGAACTGATTCACCGCCGTTTCCTGCCTGAGCTTATCGTTAGTAATTACCTGGCCACGGCGCCCGCCGGACTGTCAGGACGGCCTGATCCAGCGCTTGTGGATGTGCCCAACGTCTATCTGGCAGGAGACTGGGTTGGCAGCAAAGGGTGGCTGACAAATGCCTCATTTACCAGCGCCCGCAGCGCTGCTCACTTGTTGTTGCGGCGTTCCCCGAGGCAGATACACTCGCAACCGATGTTCGAGCGTCAGGAGTTACAAGAGGTTGTTATCTGAGTGGTGACTGAGACGGAAAAGACCGAGCTATTTCTCGACCATCGCCAGTTTCTGTTTAACATTGCCTACCGCATGTTGGGAACGGCGATGGAAGCGGAAGATATGGTGCAGGAGACATACCTGCGCTGGCAGGAAGTGGACGGCAGCAAGGTTGATAACGCGCGTAGTTACCTCGCGGCAATGGTTACACGCCAGTGTATCGATTATCTGCGCTCGGCCCAGGCCAGGCGGGAAACGTACCCCGGACCCTGGCTGCCGGAACCGGTCCTTACTTCAACCATTGCCGCCCCTGATGACACAGTTGCCATGCGCGAGTCGCTTTCCATTGCATATCTCCTGATGCTGGAACGGCTCAGCCCAACCCAACGGGCGGCATTTCTTCTGCGTGAAGTGTTCGACTATGGTTATGAAGAAGTGGCCGGCATTCTGGAGACCAGTGAAGCAAACAGCCGCCAGCTTGCCAGCCGTGCTCGGGGCAAAATGGCCGGTGCGCCCCACGTGCCGGCCATAGAGTCCCAGGCGACTGAAGAGGAAGCGTTGATGCGACGCTTTGTCTCAGCCTCAGTTCGTGGTGACATAGAGGAGTTGCTGCAAATGCTGGCGCCAGACGTGACGATGATTACGGATGGCGGTGGCAAAGTTCCGTCAGCCACTGCCCCGCTCAGCGGCGCAGAGCGTGTCGGCCGTTTCATAATCGGGTTGCAACGCTACGCGACTGCGGGCATGTACCTGCGCACCTTCTCACTGAACGGGCAGCCGGCTCTGGCCCTCTATCAGGCCGATGGCCAGCTAGAAGTGGTCCTGGTAGGCCTGGTACGTGACGGCGAGGTGGCAACGATCTACGCCATGCGCAACCCGGACAAGCTGAGGCTGCCAGAAGAACAGATCAGGGCGGAGTCGCAAAAGATCCCGTTTGAGCATATTTAGAGCATAACCACGTTCATTTTCCCCAATTTGTCACAAATTCAAACCACGCCCCGTCACATGTAGTAGAAGGCGCCACACTCTTGTGGCGTCAACATGAAAATCAACGTCGCCGTGACGATGGATGGCGCAATCTGAAAGGGATGCGCAGCAGAGCGGCGGCGATAAGAGAAATGGAGGCATACGATCGATGCACGAACAGAATGGATTGAAGCAGATAGACGTGGCCGTTATCGGTGGTGGTATTGCGGGGCTGACGGCAGCGGCGTATCTGGCGCGGGGCGGGCGCAAGGTGACATTGTTTGAGAAAGCGAAGGCGATTGGAGGGCGGGCCAGAAGCACGGCCTATGAGGGGTTCTGGTTGAACCAGGGACCACACGCCCTGTACAATGGCGGTGAAGCAGAAGAGGTGCTGCGGGAGTTGGATATTGAGCTATCTGGTGGTTCGCCGCCGGTGCCCGAGACGTGGGGACTGAAGGATGGAAAGTTAGAGAGATTCCCGGCCGGCCCCCTTGCCCTCCTGACCACCAGGCTGATGAGTGTGGGCCAGCGGCTGGAGTTCCTACAACTGCTGTCCAGGGTGTTGCGCACGGAACAGGCTTCCGTGGCCAACATGAGCACCTGGGAATGGTTGGAGCGGCACAGCCGTTCAACCATTGTTCGCGAAGCGATCCTGGCCCTGCTGCGGCTCACTTCGTACGCCAACGCACCGCATGACCTGAGCGCAGAAATCTTCATGCGCCAGTTCCAGTTGGGCGTGGGTCGTGGCGTGCGCTACCTGGACGGCGGCTGGCAGGCGCTGGTGGATGCGCTGCAGGCGAAGGCGCTCAGCGCCGGAACGGAGATTCACAGCCAGAGCCGGGTTGTGAAAATCACCATGCGTAACGAACAGCCGCTTTTGCACCTGGCCGGTGGCTCGCTGCTGGCGGCTTCGGCCGTGGTCCTGGCTGCTGACCCGGCGACGGCGCATGAGCTATTGTCTGAGGAGCGGACGCTACGCGACGTAGCGGGCAACGCCCGGCCGGTACGTATGGCCACGCTGGACATCGCCTTGCGCCGCCTGCCACAACCGAAGCGGCCCATCGTGCTGGCGCTGGACGAGCCGCGCTATCTCTCTGTGCACTCCGCAGCGGCCAGGCTGGCTCCTGAGGGCAGTGCGATGGTTCACGTGGCCTGGTATCTGGACGATGAGACGGCCGGCGCCGAGACCGAGCCGGCGTTGGAAGCGCTGCTGGACCTGGCGCAACCTGGATGGCGCGCGGAGGTGGTGCACCGCCGCTTCTTGCCCGAGATGGTGGTTGTGAACAACCTGGTCACCGCGCCGGATGGATTGGCCGGGCGACCGGGGCCGGCGCTGCCCGGCACGCCGCATGTCTACGTCGCAGGCGACTGGGTTGGCGGCGAGGGCTGGCTGGCGGATGCGTCGTTTGCCAGCGCCCGACAGGCGGCGCAGTTACTCTTGCAACGCACGCCACGGCGGGTACACTCGGAAGTGATACCCGAATTGAGTGAGGTTGTTGTCTGATTTGTGAATCAGACTCAGGTAGTTAATCAGTTTCAGGAACACCGCCCGCTGCTTTTCAACATTGCTTACCGCATGTTGGGCACGGCAATGGAAGCGGAAGATATGGTGCAGGAGACGTACCTGCGCTGGCGTGAAGTGGAGTTCAGCCAGGTCGAGAATCCGCGTGCCTTTCTGACGACGATTGTTACGCGGCTGGCCATCGACCACTTGCGTTCGGCGCAGGTGCGGCGCGAGACCTATCCCGGACCCTGGCTGCCGGAACCGGTTTTCACCTCGAGTGTAGCCGGCCCTGACGATACGGTGGCCATGAAAGAGTCGCTTTCCATCGCCTACTTGCTGATGTTGGAACGGCTAAGCCCGACGCAGCGGGCGGCGTTCGTGTTGCACGATTTGTTTGATTACGATTATGCCGAGGTGGCCGCCATCCTGGAGACGAGCGAGGCTAACAGCCGGCAACTGGTGAGCCGGGCGCGCTCGAAGATGGCGGCCGAACCGCAGGTGCCGTTGCTGAAGGCTGAGGAAGAGGAGGCGGAGCTGCTGCAGCAGTTTATCTCTGCTTCCATCCAAGGAGATGTTGAGATTATCCTTGAGCTTCTCGCGCCAGACGTGACGCTGGTAGCAGATGGCGGCGGCAAAGTCCCCTCGGCAATGGCTCCGCTACATGGCGCGGAAGCGGTGAGCCGCCTGATGGTGGGCATTGGACGCATGGCAGCGCCGGGCATGTACCTGCGCGTGCTTGGGCTTAATGGACAGAATGCGCTGGCGGTGTATCAGCCAGATGGATGGCTGGAGATGCTCTATTTCCCAGTGGTGCGCGATTCACGGCTGCAGGCGCTCTACATCATGCGCAATCCGGATAAGCTGCGCCTGCCAGAGGAAATCGTGCGCCAGGAGTCTGAACCGATCTCCCTGCAGCAGTTCACGTAGCGCGCCGATCCTTGACACTGATCCGGAATCTGATACCGTTTAGCCATGCGAACACAGAAATTCTTTATTATCTTGCTTACGTTTACTTTGGTTATTCTGGCGACAGCGCAGCCTGCGCTGGCAGCTCAGGAAGAGGGCGTCTCCCTGCCGGGTTGGGTCGGGGGGCTGATGGTGGTTCTGGCCATTGGCGTTCCAATGGTGCTGGCCATC
>CAZRTM010000056.1:18874-25630 GCA_964602995.1 uncultured Ardenticatenaceae bacterium | reverse complement strand
TGGTATTATAAATGTATTGAGATGCTCAGAGAATAGACAAATGCCACTGACTAAGCTTAATAAAATAGAATAACGATGTCCAGTGTCACTACCGATTAAAATGGATAGCAATGAGGAGAAAGCGCACTTAAAGGGCCTGAGAGCACGCTGGGTAGGTAACGGTTGACCGCGGAAAAACAAAGCGCAATCGTTGACACTAATTGTGCATTTTGGTACAATCGCTCATCTCTTTAGCAGGGTGCGGGAGTGGCGCATCCAGCGTCACAAGTGGATGCTTGATTCTTAAGTAAGTCTTTCTATCTTTCCCAATTTTTACCACACGCAATCTTGTTATTGTTAGACACTACACTTACTTGGAGGCTTGGGTAGAACTATATGCATTACCTATTTTTCGCACAGAGTGCTGAACCCGCGCGGGTAGCACTACCAGCTATATGGTGGCTAGGGCCAGTTGCTGTGCTACTGGCTCTTTTTATGGCCTATTACTTCTATCGCCAGGTGATGGCGGAGAGTGAAGGCACCGAACGCATGATCGAAATTGCCGATGCTGTCCGCGATGGCGCGTCGGCATATCTGAGGCGGCAGTATCGCGTTGTTGTGGCGGTCTTCGCGCTCTTATTTATTCTTTTCCTGGTCATGTCATTTCTGGGTGTTCAGAATCCAGTCGTACCCTTTGGGTTTTTGACCGGCGGCCTCTTCTCTGGTCTTTGCGGTTACTTCGGCATGAAAACCGCGACGAACGCCTCGACTCGCACGGCGCAGGCGGCGTCCAAAAGCCTGAACAGTGGCCTGCAGATTGCCTTGCGCGCAGGGGCCGTGATGGGTTTCGTGGTCGTTGGCTTCGCCCTACTCGATATTACCACCTGGTTCCTCGTTCTATATTACGTGTTCCCGGCCGTGCTACCCAGTAGCTTTATCAGTGTGGCGGCGAATCCGCTGCCACAGATTACAACAACGATGCTCAGCTTTGGTATGGGCGCTTCGCTGCAGGCATTGTTCGCGCGCGTTGGTGGCGGCATCTACACCAAGGCAGCAGATGTGGGCGCCGACCTGGTGGGTAAGGTGGAGGCTGGTATCCCTGAGGACGATCCACGGAACCCGGCTACGATTGCCGACAATGTTGGCGATAATGTTGGCGACGTGGCCGGCATGGGCGCAGATCTCTATGAATCTTACGCCGGCTCAATTCTGGCAACGTCGGCGCTGGGTGTGGCAGCCGTGGCTACCGCGGGAAGCGCATTTCTTGGCAATGTCAGCGTGATGGAAATGCAGTTGCGCTATATTGCAGCGCCAATTGCGGTGGCTGCCCTTGGTATTTTTCACTCGGTTATAGCCGTTTATATGGTGCGCGCTGATGAGACGGCGTCCCAGGCGCAGCTTATTAACGCTCTCAACCGCGGTCTCTATACCAGCTCGATTGGTATTGCGATCCTCACCGCCCCTGTCCTCTGGTTCCTGGGGCTGCCTAACTGGATGAGTATCTGGATTGTGATCATTACCGGTCTGGTGGTCGGTATCGCGGTGGGTAAGGCAACTGAATACTATACCTCTCACGCTTTCGAACCCACGCGTAATATTGCAGCGCAGGCTGAGACAAGCCCGGCAACGGCCCTGATTGAAGGTCTGGCCGTTGGTATGGAATCCAATGCCTTGCCCGTAATAGCCGTCGCCGCTGGCATTGCCGTCAGCTTTTACGTGAGCGGTGGTGTGGAAAACGTCCTGATGGGTCTCTACGGCGTCGGTATTGCCGCTGTGGCCATGCTTTCAACGTTGGGCTTCACGCTGGCAACCGATGCGTATGGTCCAATCGCTGACAATGCCGGGGGCAACGCCGAAATGGCCGGCCTGCCGCCAGAGGTGCGTGAACGCACAGACCAGTTGGACGCGGTGGGTAACACCACAGCGGCGATCGGTAAGGGTTTCGCCATCGGCTCTGCGGCTCTGACAGCGTTGGCGCTGCTGGCCGCCTATCTGGAGGAAGTGCGCATTGTACTGCACGAGTTGCAGGGTATCGACACCCTGGAAGGGATGTCGGTGCCGGTGCTCGAGATGACGATGCACGATTTCATGAGCTACTACAATGTGACGCTCCTGAATCCGGCTGTGTTAATCGGTGTTTTTGTTGGTGCGGCAGCCACATTCTACTTCTCGTCGATGACAATGCGCGCCGTGGGTCGCGCTGCTGGCGGCATGGTTGAAGAGGTGCGCCGCCAGTTCCGCGAATTCCCGGGCATTCTGGAGGGCACCGTGCGGCCCGACTACGCTCGCTGCGTTGAGATCAGCACTGCTGCGGCCCAGCGCGAGATGATTGCGCCGTCGCTTTTGGCCGTTGTTGTACCGGTTCTGGTTGGCGTCCTGTTCGGTGTGGCTGGCGTTCTGGGGCTGCTGGTCGGAGGCCTGGCCACGGGCTTTGCCCTGGCAATCAAGATGGCCAATGCCGGTGGCGCCTGGGATAATGCCAAGAAATACATCGAAGATGGCGCGCATGGCGGCAAAGGCTCTGAGGCCCATAAAGCTGCAGTGGTGGGCGATACTGTTGGCGATCCATTCAAAGATACGTCCGGCCCGTCGCTGAACATCCTGATCAAGCTGATGGCGATGGTTTCCGTCGTTTTCGCCGGTCTGATTGTGGCTATTGGCACAGGCAAGGGTCTGATTGTGATGCTTGTCGGTGGCTAGTTCGGGTCTCCCTTGAACAACCTGAGTAAAATGAATGAGGCACGACGAGGGTTCGTCGTGCCTTTTTCAATCCAAACTGTAGAGGTAATTTCATGAGTACGGTTTTATTCTATGCCCCGGCGCTGGAACATACACGAGCGCACCACCCGGAGAATCATCAACGGCTGCAAAACATCGTGCGGGAGCTGGCAGGGAGGGGTGTTCTGGATGACGTGCGGCAGGTTGGTGGGCAACCTGCTTCAGAGGAGCAGTTGCTGCGCGCGCACACGAAGCATTTGGTGCAGCAAGTAAGTACGGCGTCGCTATGGGGACAATCGCTTGATGCTGATACGTATACGACAACGGAAAGCTATGATCTGGCGCGGTTAGCGGCAGGATGTTGCTGCCAGGGCGTTGATATGATCCTGAACGGTGAGGCCAGCAATGGCATGGCCCTTGTGCGCCCGCCCGGACACCATGCGGAACGAGACCGCGTTGGTGGATTTTGTCTCTTCAACAATGTCGCCATCGCCGCGCGGCAGGCGCAAGTCGTTCACGGCGTGCAAAAGGTTGCAATCGTTGATTTTGACGTCCATCATGGCAATGGGACGCAGGACATTTTCTATGAAGATGGGGATGTGCTGTTCGTGTCGTTACATCTGTACCACCCATTCTTCTACCCAGGCACGGGGTCGATGAGAGAGATCGGCCGCGGCGCGGGCGAGGGCGCTACGGTAAATGTGCCTTTTCCGCCGGGAACGGGCGATCAAGGGTATCGGCAGGCGTTGGAACAGATTGTGTTACCCAAATTGCGCCAATTCGGCCCTGAACTGGTGCTGGTTTCGGCCGGATTTGATGCGCACTGGAGGGATCCGCTGGCAAGTGCGCGGTTGTCCCTGACCGGTTATGCGGAGATGGCTCGCCTCTTGATGGAGGAAGCTCGCGAGCTTGCAGATGGCCGTATTTTCTTTGTTCTGGAAGGCGGCTACAACCTGGAAGTATTGCACTTCGGCATTGTGAATACGCTTAATTTGTTGCTGGGTAAGGACCGGATCGTGGACCCGTTTGGAAGCGGTAATTCAGGAGAGGCTGATGTGACTAATGTGCTAAAAGATTTGAAGATGCTTCACTTGCTTAATTACTCCTAAGCGCGCATAATACTTTGCATAACTACTACGTAGGGCGTATGTTTGCGCCCCTGCCTTTAGCCGGTGGGTGGGTAGGTCATACGCGGTACGTGATGCGTAAATCTCGATGCCTGAAGTCGTCCTGCAAGATTATCTGGAAGATATCAATCAACTGATTGAAGAGAGCCGCCTGGGGGAAGCTGTGCGGCACTGCCGCGCTATTCTGGAGCAGTATCCACGCCATATTGATACATACCGTTTGTTGGGCAAGGCCTATCTGGAGCAGGGAGAGTTGCAGGCAGCCTCAGACGTTTTCCATCGCGTTCTGAGCGCCGATCCTGAAGATTTTATTGCTCATGCCGGCATGGCCATTGTCTATAAGCAACAAGAGCAATTGAAGGAAGCGGTGTGGCACATGCAGCGCGCTTTTGAGATGGATCCATACAACGGAGCCATTCAGGAGGCGCTGAGGGATCTCTACAGTAAACGGGATGGGACACCAGAGGGCCAGTTACCGTTGAGCCGTGCTGCATTGGCGCGGCTGCATGTGAAAGGTGAGCTTTACTCACAGGCAATTGCAGAGCTACGAGAGCTGTTGCAAGAAGATCCGGCGCGGGTTGACTTGCAGGCGCTGTTGGCCGAAGCATTGTGGCGCGATGGGCAGCGAGTGGACGCTGTAGAGGTCTGCCAGCGACTGCTCGAAGAGCTGCCATTTTGCATTAAGGCCAATGCCATCCTGGGCGAAGTATGGATGGTCACCGACCGTCAGGACGAAGCGACCGAATATGCCGAGCGTGTCTTCGATATGACCCTCCCAGCCCACGATGTGCTGGAGGAGGATACTCCGGCCGGTCGTTTATTCCTGGCCGAGGGCGCGCCGGAGATTCCGCAACAAGTTCTGGTCAGGTCGCTGGTTGGGACAGAGTCGATGGATATGTTGGGGGCGGAATCGGATTGGGCGCTCGATTTCGACATGGACGATGCTGACCCTGAATGGCTGGAGGCTTTACAGAGCGGCGCAGATGTTAGCGGCACAGAGGCGCCAGTTGAGGATGTACACGGAGACGAGACCGTTTCCGACGAGATAGCGCGGGCGGAACCAGATAGTAGTGAGTCAGAGGAACCAGTTGCGGATTTCACTGCTTCTGGCGGGGCTGATGAGGCTGACGAATGGCCAGAGCAGCAGCCGGGTGCCGCTGGTGAAGAAGTCGAAGAGAGTGCTACGCGCTGGTTAGGAGATTCTCTCGGCGAATTCCAGGGGTTGGGCGAAGCAGAGGACGAGACAGATTGGGCAATGTGGCTGGACCACGAAGCGGGGAGCGAGGAACCGGAGGCAGCGTCCCAGGAGCAACCATTTTCGGAAATTGAGGAGGAAGGTATGGGCGCCACAGACGAATTCGGGAAGGGCCAGGATGAGATGCCGGAGGAGGAGATGCCCCGGCAACAGGACGAGCAACCGGTTGAGGATGCCGGGACGGAATCCTTTGATTGGCTCGATGAATTGGCTGAAACAGACGAACCGGCCTATTCTGAACAGGCCTTTTCTGAGGACGCCTTCTCTGAAGACGCCTTCTCTGAAGATGCCTTTTCTGAGGACGCCTTCCTTGGAGATGTGTTCTCGGAAGATGAGACGGCCGGGGAAGCGGTTGAGATGGGTGGCGATGCGCTGCCAGACTGGCTGGTGGAGGACGCCGGTGTATTTGGTGATTTGGGTGATGCGCCAGGTGACGCGTTTGATTGGCTTGGCAGTGACCAGGATACCGGGCAGGAGAGCGTTGGCGACGTAGCAGCAAACCCTGCTGAAGACCTTCCTGATTGGCTCAGTGAGGAAGATAACGTTCCTTCACAGTTAACTGAAGCCGGCACTGACGATGATTTGAGCTGGCTCGATGACCTGGCAGCCGGAGAAGGGTCGGGTATTGAAGAGCCGCCAACGATGAGTTGGGCAGAAGATGAAGAGCAAGAGTCGCTGGAGGAGCCAGCCTTTGATGAGTTTCTGGTTGATGCTGATGGAGTAGATGAGGATTCAGGGTTTATCCAGCCGGCCGTTGCAGAGGATGACGAAGCGCGAGATGCTGTTGGTGAGGAAGGCATAGACTATGTGCCAGCAGAAGCGGCCAGTGATGCGATGGATGAGGTTCCTGAGGACCTGGATGACGCAATGGCCTGGCTGGAGCAGCTGGCTGCTCAGCAAGGAGCACCGGTTGAAGAGCTGCCTTCTCTCTCTGCTGTGAGTGAGGCGCCGGAAGAGGAAGTACTTGAGCAGATGCCAGCCGATATTGGGGATGCCATGGAATGGTTGGAGGGGCTGGCAGGAGCCGAAGAGGTTCTGGCGTCCGCAGAGACGATAGATGAGAGCGCTGAGGAAGAAGGGGAGCTGGATTGGTTAGAAGGGCTGTCTGGCCCGGTCGCAGCGGGTGATGCTGATTTTGATGTGGTGGAAGAGCCTGTCACTCCTGTAAGCGCTGCCGCTCTGGAAGAGCTTGACGACGGCAGCACGGGCATTGATTGGCTTGAAGGGTTAGGAGGAGTAGCCGATTTTGAGGAGGCCGCAGCCATCGATGCTGTTGATGACAGCGAACCAGCGCAAGAAGCGGTGACACCGGTCAGCGCCGCAGAGCTGGAAGAGCTAGATGATGAAGAGAGCGAGGCGCTGGACTGGTTAGATGAGTTGGTTTCCGACGATGTGGCGCAAGAGCAGGCAGCGGTAGCCAGCGAGGAAATGGCAGAACCGGGTCAGGAGATAGACGCTCCGGCGATGGATGTGGTTGCCGGTGAAGGCGCTGATGATGCGCCCGAGGATCTGGATGATGCGTTGGCCTGGCTGGAGCAACTGGCAGCCCGCCAGGGCGCACCGGTTGATGAACTGCCCTCGCTGCACTCAGAATCGGCTATTGTAGAAGAATGGGGGCAAGAGGAATCTGTGCCGGTCAGCGAAGAGCCGGTGGCCGAGGAATCGGTCAGCGAGGAA
>CAZRTM010000056.1:0-18774 GCA_964602995.1 uncultured Ardenticatenaceae bacterium | reverse complement strand
GGAATCTGTGCCGGTCAGCGAAGAGCCGGTGGCCGAGGAATCGGTCAGCGAGGAAGTGATGTCGGGCGAGGATGCCGGCAATGAGGACGACCTTGATTGGCTTGGAGGCCTGGAAGACGAAGAGGAGCTGGATGACTCCTGGCTCGACGAAATAACGGGGATGGATGAGTCAGAGGAGCAGCTACAGATGGCCGGCGGCGAGGAAGTAGAGGCGTCCGCTGCATTGGCCGCGGCAGACGATGAAGTTCCCGAGGATCTGGATGAAGCGATGGCCTGGCTGGAGCAACTGGCAGCCCGCCAGGGCGCACCGGTTGATGAGCTGCCAAGCCTGGATGAGTTCTCTGTACCCGGCGAAACGAGCGTGAGCGCCATGGACGAGCTAGAGGATATCCCGGATGATCCGGAGGAGGCCCTGGCGTGGTTGGAGGCGTTGGCTGAGGGTGAAACGGGTGTGGAAGCGGCCACAGAGGCGGGCGCGGAAATAGAGGTTGTGGACGAGCCATCGACGCCGGCCGTCCCTCACGATGTTGTTGCCGCGCGGGCCGAAGCTGAGGCTATTCTGTTGCATGATGAGATGGACGCGGCGGCAGAGCCTAGCGAGGATGAGATATTTGCCGACATTCCAGAGGATCCTGATGAAGCGATGGCCTGGCTGGAACAGTTGGCCGCGCGCCAGGGCGCCCCATTGGACGAGCTGCCATCGGTGAGTGAACCGGTGGAAGAAGTCGAGACGCCTGATTGGATTGCGCGCGAGGCAGAAGCAGAGACGGGGGCTGAGGCTGAGACCGTATTACCCGTTGCCGAGGCAGACGAGGAAGCGTGGGTAGAGGATGAGAGTGAGGATTTGCTGGACGAGCTGACAGCCGAGCTTGAGCTGGAGGATGAGCAGCTCGGTGAAGCAATGCCGGATTGGCTCGGCCTGGACGACGAGGACGCTGGCGCTGTAGACGCGATCGATTGGAATGACATTGAAGGTGATGTCGCCGGCTGGTTGGAGGCTGAAGAAGAAGCAACCCAGCATGAGATGGTGATCCCCGCAGTGACGGCCGAGATGGACGAGTTAGCGCCAGATGAATCGGACTCATCTGAAGCGGTGTGGGCGGAATCGGCCCAGGTCGCGCCGGTTGCGGAAGAGGCGCCAGCGACGGAGTGGCAACAGCCGCACATCGAGAACGAACGCCTGCTATCTGCGCGGCAGGCTGTGGAGGCGGGAGATTTCGACAGCGCCGTCACTGCGTATAACGAGCTTTTAGAAGCCAGCGAGGATCTGAATTTGTTAATCTCCGAACTGGAAGGGGCGGTGGGCGCACAGCGCGAGAATTCCAGGCTACGAACGGTCCTGGGCGATGCTTACATGCGGAATGGGCAGCTACAGAAAGCGCTGGACGCGTACCGCCAGGCACTGGATTCGCTCTAATCTTGTAAGATTGGGGTATTCAGAATAGAATAATTAGATGAGAGGCAGCCGCGTCGCTGCCTCTTTCTATGCACTGAGTCAAGATATTTGGAGAGACGAATGGAACAGACATTAATATTGGTGAAACCAGATGGTGTGCAGCGGGGATTGATTGGTTCCATCATCAGCCGTTTTGAGCAGCGCGGATTGCGTCTGGTGGGCATGAAGCTGATGCAAATGAGCCAGGAGCTTGCTGCGGAGCATTATGGTGTACACAAAGAGCGCCCCTTTTTCCCCAAACTGATCGAATATATCACTTCAGGCCCGGTGGTGGCTATGGTCTGGGAAGGGAATGATGCGATTGAGGCGGCGCGGGCCACGATTGGCGCCACAAACCCTGTGGAGTCAACACCGGGCACGATACGAGGCGATTTCGGCCTGGAAATCGGTCGCAACCTGGTCCACGGTTCCGACGGACCTGAAAACGCGAAGAAGGAAGTGGCTCTGTTTTTTGACGACGCCGAGTTGGTAAGCTGGCAGCGCAGCACTGATTCCTGGATTTTTGAATAATTGGAATCAGCCAGTTCAGACAGTCTGTCACCAGAGAGCATCCACAGAGGGTGCTCTTTTTGGTTATCTAAAGCCCTATGGCCATAGCTGCTGAAGGAGGCCCGGAGGCCGTTTTACTGCATACGCAGAACGACATGCCCGTCACTCCATATATCTTCCAGGCTGTAGTATTCGCGTTTCTCGGGCGAGAATAGGTGGACCATGACGGCCCCCAGGTCCACGAGAATCCAGCCTGATTCCGGTTCACCTTCGGTGCCCCGAGGACGGGTACCCGCTTCTTCGCGGGCTGATTCTATCACCGCGTCCATGAGTGACTTTAACTGGCGGTCGCTCTCCCCGTTGCAAATGATGAAGTAGTCAGAAAAGACTGCCTGGTCGCGAATGTCAAGCAGGAGAATATTGCTTCCCTTCTTATCGATAATGACATTGACCAGCATGTTGGCCAGATCTAATCCTTCCAGATGACGCCTCCGTTGAAATATTGCTGACATCAGAATGTGCTCGGCTGAACCAACCTCTGAGCTACCCGCATTGTAGCATGGGCAAGGCGCAGTTGCCAGAAGGCATAAGAGCTGCAGGCTGCAGTTGACGCTACCTGTAAAGGTTTCTACAATGCACTGACCGTTCCAGGCGCCGTTCGTTTATGAGAGTTATCTCCCTGCCGCCTGAAGCGGATCGACAGGCACAGGCAATCATGAGGGCAACGTCATATGCAATCGTCTTTCAGTTGGTTAGATACCGAAGTCCATAGCTGGACTGTCCAGGATCTGACTGCGTACATCGCAGAGTTGTTTGAGCTGGATTACCGGCTCCAGGATGTGCAGGTGGAAGGAGAGGTTTCAAACTGCAGGCAGGCACGTTCGGGACACCTCTACTTCACACTGAAGGACGAGTTTGCGCAGTTGAAGTGCGTGATGTGGCGCTCGGATGTTGCTTTTCTGCCTGCTATTCCTCAGGATGGGGATGCTGTCATTGCTCGTGGGCGGATAGCGGTCTATAAGCAAGGGGGCGCCTACCAGCTTTACGTGGACGATATGAAGCCAGCCGGGCGCGGCGACCTGGCGGTAGCATTTGAACGGTTGAAGAGCCAGCTTGAGGCAGAGGGGCTGTTTGCGCCGGAGTTCAAGAAGCCAGTGCCGCGCTTCCCACGCAAAATTGGCATCGTGACGTCGGCCGATGCTGCTGCCTTGCGCGATATTCTTAACGTGTTGAAACGCCGGTGCGCCTTCGTCTCGGTGCTGATTGCGCCCACGTTGGTGCAGGGGGACCAGGCGCCGGCCCAAATTGTGCGTGCTTTGCAGTGGCTCGATGGCCGCAATGATATCGACACCATCATTCTGGCTCGAGGCGGTGGCTCCATGGAGGACCTGTGGGCTTTCAATGATGAACGAGTTGCGCGCGCTATTTTTGCGGCCCGGCATCCTATCATCAGCGGCGTAGGGCACGAGACTGATTTTACCATTGCCGACTTTGTAGCCGATGTGCGCGCTCCGACGCCGTCTGCCGCGGCTGAGTTGAGCGTCCCGGATATGGCGGAAATGGAGCCGGTCATTGACGGATTGCGTGCGGCCCTGGTCCATACCATGCGCAGTAGACTTGAAGACCATCGCTGGCACGTGCAGGCGTTGCTGAGAAATTTGCGCCATCTTGGTCCACAGG
The DNA here is from genome assembly GCA_964602995.1 of uncultured Ardenticatenaceae bacterium. Lineage (GTDB taxonomy): Bacteria > Chloroflexota > Anaerolineae > Promineifilales > Promineifilaceae > JAAYYY01. The sequence goes on along the minus strand of CAZRTM010000056.1, from coordinate 15,149 downwards.
GTCAGTTGATGAGTGGACGGCAGCAAGTCGATCATCTGATGGGGCGGCTGGAGAATGCAGCCGTGCGCAGGCTGGAACGGGCACGCGGTCGGCTGAACGTCGTTTCGGCCAGGCTACAATCGGTCAGCCCTTTCGCCACGCTGTCCCGTGGCTATGCCATTGTGCGCCGCGCAGATGGCTCAGTGGTGCGCTCGGTGGCGCAGGTGACGGCGGGTGAGTCGTTGCGCATCCACGTCAGCGACGGCGAATTCTCGGCTGAGGTTAAGGATGAAGAATAGGCTTCATGAAGAGAGCAGCCCGCCAGTGCGAGCAGGGTGCTGATTGATAGAGAAGGAATAGAGGACAAAAATGTCGCAAGAGCAAGAAGCGGTACCATTTGAAGAGGCGTTGGCCGAGTTGGAAGAGATTGTAGAGCGCCTGGAAATTGGCGAGCTATCATTGGAAGAATCGCTGAAATTGTTTGAGCGCGGTCAGGTGTTGTCTCGTTTGTGTATGGAGCAGTTAGAGACGGCAACACTGCGCGTCGAGCAACTCACTGAGGAAGGCGAAATCAGGGAGGTGCGTGTCGAATAGGCGCTAACCAACGCCCTGCCTTTCTTCGCCAACTGGCGATTCTCTACTTTTATCGAGACGGATTCATGTAAGTGAGGAGTCATCTTGTTTAAGAGCTTACGAGATTCTTTGAGCCGCACACGGCAGAGTGTGTTCGGCCAGATTGTGAATGTATTGGGCGCGGGCGAAATTGATGAGGAGACGTGGGAGGATCTGGAGGCATTGCTGATCCAGGCCGATATGGGTGTGCCTACCACGTTGGAGCTGATCGATAATCTGCGGGAACGGGTGGCCAGCGAAGGGCTGTTTCGCGCCGACCAGTTGACGGAGGCGCTGAAGACAGAGCTGCGAGCGATGCTCAGTGAGCCGCCTGAGTTTCAGATGGAGAAGCCACGCCAGTTGACCATCGCCATGATTGTAGGTGTGAACGGGTCAGGCAAGACGACCACAGTGGGCAAACTGGCGCACTATTATAAGAAGCGAGGCCGCAAAGTGATGATGGTCGCTGGCGATACGTTTAGGGCCGCTGCCATTGACCAGCTAAAGATCTGGAGTGAGCGCGCCGGTGTGCCCATTGTCAGCGGGCAACCGGGCGGCGACCCGGCTGCTATCATCTACGACGGTATCCGAGCAACGCGAGGTCGTGGCTATGATCTGCTACTGATTGACACTGCAGGGCGGCTGCACACGAAATTTAACCTGATGAAGGAGATCGAGAAGATTTATCGGGTTTGTAAACAGAGCGTGCACGCAGCGCCACACGAGGTGCTGCTGGTGCTCGATGCGCCAACGGGGCAGAACGCACTGGTGCAGGCGCAGAAATTCAAAGAGGCGGTGAATGTGACCGGTGTGGTGTTGACCAAATTGGATGGCACGGCGAAAGGTGGTATGGTCTTCGCCATTTACCAGGAGCTAGGGCTGCCAGTACGCTTCATTGGGACGGGGGAGGGTATTGATGACCTGGCGGAATTTGACCCGGACCAGTTTGTGGCAGGTCTCTTCCAGGAGTAGGTCAGGAGGGGCGCTGGAGGCGTGATCAGCTCCCGATTAACATTCGGTAACATCCTCTGCCCATCTAACAAGCGGTTTGTAAGATCGGCCTGAAAGACTATAATTGATCAGTTGTCTTAGTGACAGTTGTCAACGGTATATTGGGAGAAAGTTAGAGAGAATTATGGAAGAGATTACAATACGTTTGAACGAGCTGGACGAGACGGTTAATCATCTGCGGAGGCGGCTTTGACGTAGATGCCAAATTAGTAAGGGTAGCCAAGTTAGAAGCACAATCTGTCGCCCCTGATTTCTGGGACAACTCCACTGAAGCGCAAAAAATCATGCGTGAATTAACCCGCCTCCGGCACCAGGTGTCGGTCTGGGAGCAGGTTTCGCAACGCTTGCACGACGCCCAGGAGCTGGCCGCGTTGGGTGATGAAGAGCTGCAAAGTGAGTTGGAGCAGGAGTTTCAGGCGCTACAGCAGATTGTGGACCAGCTAGAATTCCATGCGCTCTTCTCAGGCCGCTATGATGAGGAAGATGCGCTCCTGGCTATCCATGCCGGGGCAGGCGGCACCGAAGCGCAGGATTGGGCGCAGATGTTGCAGCGCATGATCATTCGCTGGGCCGAATCGCACGGGCTCACTGTTGAAGTGCTGGATGAGAGTAGCGGTGACGAAGCAGGCATCAAAAGCACCTTGATGGCCATTCGCGGCGATGATTATCCTTATGGCCGGCTGAAGTCGGAGCGTGGCGTGCACCGGCTGGTGCGTATTTCGCCCTATGATTCATCGAGCAGGCGGCACACCTCTTTTGCCAAAGTCGAAGTGTGGCCGGACGTGGCTGAAGATATTGAAATTGAGATCAATGAAGAGGACCTGCGCATTGACCGCTTCCGGGCCAGTGGAGCGGGTGGCCAGCACGTGCAGAAGAATGAGACCGCCATTCGCATCACCCATTTACCGACCGGAATCGTCGTTTCTTGCCAGAATCAGCGCTCGCTGACTCAGAATCGTGATACGGCGATGAAGATCCTTAAGGCGCAGCTCTTTGACCTGGAGCGGCGCAAGCAGGAAGCGGAGATTTCGCGGTTGAAGGGTGAAGATGTTGATGCAGGTTGGGGCAACCAGATCCGTTCCTATGTGCTTCATCCCTACCGTATGGTGAAGGACCACCGCACCGAGCAGGAGACTGGTAACGTCCATGCTGTGTTGGATGGCGAGCTGGATGGCTTTATGGAGGCGTATTTGCGTCACGTTTTGGGGCAAAGACGCCCTGAAGAAACCGAGGCCCCAGCGGCGTAAGTTGCCATTCCCGGCGGCGGCCTGACGACGGTTTGAGATGGGGTTAAAGAAATGTTGGAATTAGCCGGTTTTCTTGACGTATCGATGGTTATCACTATAATTAAGTCGTGGTAAACTACTACATCAATCGGCTCAAGAGCGTTGGCGGCATGCGCCACCGCTCTTTTTCCGTGTCTCAGTGCATTGAATGTGTTTTGGTTCAGGTAAATAGGGGTTGCCCTGTCACAAACCCTGAGCGGGCTGGGGTTGGGGCCGGAGCCGTATTATTTTCCTGACATTTATTTTTGGGAGGTCACCTGGTGGAGACGAATGAATTCCGCTCATTGCGAATTAGCCTAGCATCCCCCGAACAAATCCGTTCCTGGTCCTACGGTGAAGTTACGAAACCGGAGACAATAAACTACCGGCGTCTGCGCCCGGAAAAGGACGGGCTGTTCTGCGAGGCTATTTTCGGACCCACGCGCGACTGGCAGTGTTACTGTGGCAAGTATAAGAACGTACGCTACAAGGGCATTGTCTGTGATAAGTGTGGTGTCGAAGTTACTCGTTCGGCCGTCCGACGGGAACGCCTGGGTCATATTGACCTGGCTGCACCGGTTGCGCATGTCTGGTATACCCGCCGTGTGCCGAGTTATCTGGGGTTGTTGCTGAACGTTTCCCGCCGTAATTTGGATCGCGTCCTTTATTTTGCGCAATATGTCGTGACCTACGTGGATGAGGATGCCCGTGACCGTGCTCTGAAACGCCTTGAGGAAGAGCTTGAAGAAGCTGAGCTGCGCCTTGAGGAAGAGACAGAGCAGCAGATTGCGGTGGCTACAGAAGAGGCGCAGACTCGTTTGGAGGAGATGCGCCAACAGCTCATTGAGCTGAGTGAGTCGTTCGATGAGCGGCTTTCGGCGGCAACCGATGAGGTTGTGCAGGAAGCCAAGAATACCGAGCGTCGCGTTGACAACCTGCAAGGCTCGGAAGCGCCTGAAGATATCAAGCTGGGCGATACGGTGATTGTCAAAAAAGGCAAGACCGTGGGCCGCGAGCACGTGGTCCTGGTGCAGGAAGTGACGACTGATCGCCTGACGCAGGTGCAGAAAGAGCACGAAGAGGATCACGAATCGGAAGTTGCCACGCTGCAGCGCGAAATTGACCAGCTTCAGGAAGAGGTTGACGAGGTCGCGCAGGATACACAGGGCATGTTGGGCCAGAAGCTGGGTAGATTGCGCGAACAGGCCCAGCACAATCGTGATCAGCTTGAACGCCTGGAGCAGATGAACTTCCTCAATGAAACGGAATACCGTGATTTGAAGAGCAAGTTCGGTAATGTGTTTCGGGCCGAGATGGGCGCTGAAGCGTTCTATGAAATTCTGAAGAATATGGATCTGGACTCGCTTTCGCGCGAGCTATGGCGAGAGGTGCGCACGACGCGCTCGAAGCAGAAGGCCAAGCGCGCCACCAAGCGCCTGCAGGTTGTTGAGGCGCTGCGATCCAGTGGTAATCGTCCGGAATGGATGATTCTGACGGTTTTGCCGGTCATTCCACCAGAGCTGCGCCCGATGGTGCAGTTGGACGGTGGTCGTTTTGCGACATCGGACCTGAATGACCTGTACCGCCGTGTCATTAACCGTAACAACCGTCTGAAGAGATTGCTGGAGCTGGGCGCGCCGGACGTTATCGTGCGCAATGAGAAGCGTATGCTTCAGGAGTCGGTTGACAGCCTGATCGACAACAGCCAGCGCGGCAAGGCGCTAAGCCGCCGTGGACGTCGCGAGCTGAAGTCCCTCTCTGACATGCTGAAGGGTAAGAAGGGCCGCTTCCGCCGCAACCTGCTGGGTAAGCGTGTGGACTACTCCGGCCGTTCTGTTATTGTGGTTGGCCCGAACCTGAAGATGGGCGAATGTGGTCTGCCCAAGACGATGGCGCTGGAGCTGTTCCGTCCGTTCGTCATCAGCCGCCTGATTCACTACGGACATGCCAGCAATGTGAAAGGCGCCAAGCGCTTTATTGAGCGCCAGCCGCCTGAGGTCTGGGAAGTTCTGGAAGAGGTTATCCAGGATCGTCCTATTCTGCTGAACCGTGCACCGACGCTACACCGCCTGGGCATTCAGGCCTTCATGCCGCGCCTGGTCGAGGGTAAGGCGATTCAGCTACACCCGCTGGTATGTGCCGCGTTCAACGCTGACTTTGACGGCGACCAGATGGCTGTCCACGTACCGCTTTCGCAGAAGGCTGTGAAAGAGGCGATGGACTACATGATGGCTACCAGGAACCTCTTGAAGCCGGCCAATGGTGAACCGATCGTTGGGCCTTCCAAAGACATGGTTCTGGGTGTGTATTACCTGACCATTATGGAAGACGGCAAGAAGGGTGAAGGCCATACCTTCGGTAGTATGGAAGAGGTGGAGCTGGCACACAGCCTGGGCTTCATCGATATTCACGCCAAGATTAATCTATATACGGACACCTACTTCGACGAGAAGGGCCGCCGCTATGCAGACAACGAGCCGCGCCGCCGTCTGATCGAGACGTCGGCCGGTCGCGTGCTCTTCAACCGCACACTGCCCGAAGGCATGCGTTTCGTAAACGAAGTGCTGAACAAGGGCGCCGTCAATGACCTGATTAATCGTGTCTATCGCCGCTTCGGTGACGAGGCCACAATTAAGATGGCTGACGCCATTAAAGACCTGGGCTTCCACTATGCCACGGTCTCTGGTGTGACGGTTGCGGTGACAGATCTGACGATTCCGGAAGAGCGTTCAACCATTCTGGACAGCACGCAGAAGCGCGTGGACGAGATTGACCGCCAGTACCGCCGTGGTTTGTTGACCGAGGACGAGAGCTACCAGCGGACAATCGAGCAGTGGAATAATGCCAAGGATCAGGTCGAGCAGGCAGTGCGTGAGGCGATGGATCCTTACGGCCCGATGGCGCTGATGGCGCTGTCCGGCGCCGGTAAGGGTGGCTTTGGCCCCATCACGCAGCTCGCCGGTATGCGCGGTCTGATGGCTGACCCGCAAGGCCGCATCATCAAGGTGCCGATTATGTCCAACTTCCGCGAAGGGCTTACGGCGTTGGAGTACTTCATCTCTACGCACGGCTCTCGTAAGGGTCTGGCAGACACGGCGCTGCGCACGGCTGACGCCGGTTATCTGACGCGCCGCCTGGTGGACGTGGCTCAGGACGTGATCGTGACCGAGGAAGATTGTGGTACGGGCAAGGGCATCTGGATCCGTAGCAAGGAAAACTTCGGTAAGCAGACGCTGGGCGAGCGTTCCTATGGTCGTGTTATTGCCCAGCCGATTGTGAACACCGAGACAGGTGAGATTGTGATCGATACCGGCGAAATGGTAACGGAGGAGATTGCCGACACCATTGATGAGCTGGGTATCGAAGAAGTCTATGCCTTCTCGCCGATGACGTGTGAAACCCGCCAGGGCATCTGCCGCAAGTGCTATGGCCTGGACCTGGGTCGCGGGAAGATGGTGGAGTTGGGCACCGCAGTTGGTATTATCGCTGCCCAGTCAATTGGTGAGCCTGGTACACAGTTGACACTGCGTACCTTCCATACCGGTGGTGCAGCGCAGGCCAGCGGCGACATCACCCAGGGTCTGCCTCGTGTTGAGGAGCTGTTCGAAGCGCGCAAGCGGCCCCGGGGTGAAGCGGTGATGACGGAGATCTCGGGTACAGTTGAGATCAGCGTGCTCGATGGCGTGCGCCACGTCCTCGTTACCGACAGCAAGATGGTTGATGACGTCTTCGAAATTTCCGACGAGTGGCGCCTGAGCGTTGCCGACGGAGATGAGGTGGACGTGGGCAACCTGATTGCTGAGAAGGATGACGAACAACTGGTTAGCCGCCACGCCGGTATTGTGCGCCTTGACGACGAAGGGCTGCGCGTGGTCTGGGAGGATGTCGAAGAGCGCGACTACGAGATTCCGGCCGGTATGCGTTTGCTGGTGGAAGATGGCGACACCGTTGAAGCTGGTGACCAACTGACCGAAGGCGCCAAGAACCCGCACAAGATCCTGGAGATCCAGGGTCGCGACGCCGTCACGCAGTATCTACTGCGCGAGGTGCAGCAGGTTTACCGTCCGCAGGGTCAGAACATCAACGACAAGCACTTCGAGGTCATCATCCGCAAGATGCTGAGCAAGGTTGTCGTGAAGCACTCCGGCGACACGGAAATGCTGCCGGGCGAGTTGATCGAGACCTCCGAGTTCCAGGAACGGAACGAGGAAGTTGTGGCTGAAGGTGGCCAGCCGGCACAGGCCGATCCGGTGCTGCTGGGTATTACCAAGGCGTCGCTCAACACGGAAAGCTTCCTGTCTGCAAGCTCCTTCCAGCACACCATCAAGGTGTTGGCTGGCGCAGCGATTGCCGGTAAGGAAGATAAGCTACTTGGCTTGAAGGAAAACGTCATCATTGGCAAGCTGATTCCGGCCGGTACAGGCTTCCGCCGCTACTACGATGTAGACGGTGAGGAAGAAGAGGTCGAGGAAGAGGAGCAGGAAATGCCAGAGGATCTGTCCAGCATCCTGATCGGCGACGATACGGATGAGGAAATTCTTGAGGCGTTGACCAAGGCCAAGGCTGCCGGCAAAGCTGACTAAGCTCAAACCAAACAGCTAGATAACAAAAGAGGCGCTCCAACAGGAGCGCCTCTTTTCGTTTTTATTCAGGTTTGTGGCGATTAATGCTCTCGTAGCAGAAGGATTTCGGCCAGCTCGTTGAGAGCGGTAGCTGCTTCTCCCTGGGGACCTGCCGCTTCCAGGTGCTCCATCGCGCTTTCAGAATAGTCGCTGGCGCGTCCGTTGGCATAGCTTTTGGCGCCGCTCTCATCCAGCAACTCGACCACGCGTGTGACGAAATGGGGGCCATTTTCAGGCTGTGTGTATAGGGAACGTAGCTCGGCGCTGCGCGATAGGCCGTAAAGGACCGGCAATGTTTTCTTGCGCGTTTCGATGTCGGTAGCAGCCGATTTGCCGATGGCGTCCTCGTTGCCCCAGATGCCCAGAATGTCGTCCTTAACCTGGAAGGAAAGCCCCAGGTCGCGGGCGAAGGAGGCGTAGTGCTGGACCACATTGTCGTTGGCCCCGGCGACCAGCGCGCCCAACTCGCCACAGAGCGCCAGTAGCGCTGCCGTCTTGCCGCCAATCATCTCAATATACTCGTCGACAACGACTTCCTCTCGCTTCTCAAAGTCCATGTCCAGATATTGTCCACGAGTCAGAGCCAGGCACGTTTCGTCGAAGCGGCGCGCGGCTTGTACCACGATGGCGGGATCTACCTGCTGTTCTTCAAGCCGGTAGAGGGCGCTGTGGGAAAGGGCGAACATGCAGTCGCCTACATTGATGGCTTGCGGGATACCCCATAGCTTCCAGACGGTGGGCCGTCCGCGGCGGGTGGGGCTGGAATCCTGGATATCGTCGTGGATCAGGGTGAAGTTATGCAGCAGCTCAATTGCCGCTGCTGCGGGAACAGCCTGTCGCCAATCGCCGCCCGCGGCTGCGCAGGCCAGCAGGCACAAAATGGGCCGGATGCGCTTGCCGCTGTTCTGCTCGCCTGATTGCAGGGAATCATCTACCCAGCCCATATGATAGTGCATCATGCCATAGAAGAGGTCTGGCGCTTCATCACTGGTTGCACGCAGAACCACACGCATTTCCTGTTCGACTGCTGCCAGCATTTCAGTGCTGAGTCGATTAAAAATTTCACTCATAGTTTGCTTTTTGCCTTATTGGTTTCGTGATTGCTGTGATCAGGATTCTTCGGATGAGGTGGAACTGTCGGAACGGAGCTGCACCGGTAAAGGCTCACCTTCGTCCCATGCTTTTTTGATGCGCGCCAGGGCCTCACTAAGGGTGGCAGGCCCCGTTACCGCGCTCCAGCCAGAGGGTGTCTCATTGTTGTCCAACGAGACAGAGAGGATGTCGTCTTCATCGGAAATGACAACAAATTGCTCGGCATTGGTGTCGACTCTGCGTTCGCTCCAGACCTCTGAGATATAAGCCAGGCAAGCCATCAGGCTGCCGCTTGCTTCTGTTTCAGACCAGCCCAGGGGAGGATCCAGATCCTCAGGCCAAACAGAGTATTTGGCCTGTGTATCGACAATTACCTTAAATTCGGTTCCATTCATAATTGATCTCCCTTAAGTTAGCTACTGCTCTTATAAGAGCTCATCATAGCTCTTGTAGAGGGGGGTCATGGAAAGCTGCTCAAGGTTCGCCGCTCCGGCGCAGAACATGGCCACGCGCAGCTCGTCTGTGATGGCGCCGGCCAGCTCGACGACGCCCTGCGCGCCATTCTGATCCGCAGCACGCAGGAAGTCGCCTGCCAGACCACCAAGTGTGGCCCCGAGCGCAATGCTCTTGGCAATGTCAATGCCGCTCTTAATGCCACCGCTGGCCAAGATGGGCAGCTCGGGCGCGCCCTGGCGGCACAGTTGCACGGAGATGGCAGTGGGAATGCCCCAGTCGATGAAAGCTGCCGCCACGCGGGCGTGGCGGGCGGTTGGTGCGCGGTGCATCTCTACCTGGCTCCAGGAAGTGCCGCCTGCGCCTGCCACGTCGATGGCCGACACACCTGCATCGGCTAACTGTCGCGCGGCCCTGGCATCAAAGCCCCAGCCGACCTCTTTGGCGATGACGGGTACTTCTAACTGATTACAGATTTCTTCGATGCGCGGTAAGAGGCCGGCAAAATTGCCATCGCCTTCAGGCTGAACCGCTTCCTGCAAGGCATTGAAGTGCAGGATCAGGGCATCGGCGCCGGCCATTTCAACGGCGCGACGGCACTGGTCAAGGCCATAGCCATAATTTAGCTGTACGGCCCCTAAATTTGCGAATAAGAGGATGTCAGGCGCCACGTCGCGCACGTGGTAGGTGGGATCCAGCGTGGGATCTTCGATGGCTGCCCGTTGCGAGCCAAGACCCATCGCTATTCCGGCTTCCTGGGCGCCCCGAGCCAGTGTGCGGTTAATTTCGCGCGCCTTTGGGGTGCCCCCGGTCATTGAAGAGATGAGGATCGGGGTTTTTAGCCGTTTGCCGAATAGTGTCAGCGAAGTGTCTATATCATCCAGATCGAGGCCCGGTAGCGCCTGGTGGAGGAAAAAGTACTCTTCGAGTCCAGTTGTCAGTTGTTTAAAGGCGACATCTTCTTCGAGATTGATGCGGATGTGGTCGGCCTTGCGCCGCTCATGGATTTCAGGAGTTGGTTGTTCTGCTGTTGTCACGTTTTGCCCTCATTCGAGCCCCAGCCACTGTTTACCATACGAGATTACGCTTTCAGGTTATGCTTCAAGATAACGCTTCAAGATTACGTTTCAGAGCGTTTTGTCTTCCGTACAGAAGTATACCGTGCTACGGCGTAGGGGGCGAGTCAGGCGAACGAGGCCTGGTTTCTCGCCGCAAACCAGACCTCATATTGTTCCTTTGTCATTTCTCGCTACAATACGCTGCGACCTGCTGCTCCTATTTTCTGAATCAGTCAGATTCTGAATAGTCATAGGGGAGAGGTACGGTTTCGCCTGGTTTGTTGTGGAGCGCCACCGTCCCTTCGATACCTCAGGGCAAGCTCTGGTGGCAGGATGCCGGCAAGATGCCGGCGCTCTATGTGGCAGGTTCGATAAGTTTGAATGAGGAGACAAAGGAGCGATAATGCGAATCTTAATTACAGGCGGGGCTGGATTTCTTGGTTCGCACCTGAGCGACCGCTTCATCAGGGAAGGGCATTCTGTGATCGTCATGGACAACCTGATTACAGGTAGTGCCGACAATATAGCCCACCTGATGGGTAATGAGAATTTTACATTCATCAAGCATAACGTCAGCAATTATATCTATGTGGATGGGCCACTCGATGCTGTGCTGCACTTTGCCTCCCCGGCCAGCCCCAATGATTATCTGGAACATCCCATTCACACGCTCAAGGTAGGGTCACTGGGCACCTTAAACAGTATTGGCCTGGCTAAGCACAAGGGGGCGCGCTATCTCCTGGCTTCTACGTCTGAAGTGTATGGCGACCCGCAGGTGAATCCCCAGCCTGAAGATTACTGGGGGCACGTGAATCCTATTGGTGTACGTGGCGTCTATGATGAGGCCAAACGGTTTGCCGAAGCGATGACCATGGCTTATCACCGCCATCATAGTGTTGACACGCGAATTGTGCGCATTTTCAATACCTATGGCCCGCGTATGCGGCTCAACGACGGCCGCGTGGTGCCAAACTTTATCTCTCAGGCTCTTGCCGGACAGGATCTGAGTGTGTATGGGGATGGACAGCAGACTCGTTCGTTCCAGTATGTCAGCGACCTGGTGGAAGGCGTGTACCGGCTGCTGATGTCAGACGAAGTGCTGCCGGTGAATATTGGCAATCCGCACGAAATGACCATCCTGAAGTTCGCTGAGGCGGTGAAGAAGGCTACAGGGAGCAAATCCGAAATTTGCTTCGTGCAGCCCGAAGACACGCGTATCATGGACGATCCACAGGTGCGGCGCCCGGACATTAGCAAAGCCAGGAATATCCTGGGGTGGGAGCCGCAAGTCGATCTGGAAGAGGGCCTGGCGAAGACAATTCCTTATTTCCGCCAGAGCCTAGGGGTATAGGGAAGGGATTCTACCCGCGTAAGGATAACGAGTTTTGGCGTTTGTTCTACAGACCTGGAGGGACGGGCTGCCACGCAGGGCACAGCCAGTGTGGAGTGGCTACGTTGCGCTTGCAATCGCATTGCTTTTAGGGGCAGGCTTTGCCATTCTGCCTCTTCCCCTGGCGGCTGCGGCCCTTGTTGCCATTGCCGTCCCTATCCTATTTCTCGTTCAACCGCTTCTGGGTCTTGGCCTCTTGCTGATTGCGGCTCCATTTGGCGCACTTGAAAATATCATACTGGGAAACCGTCTGTTAGATAGTGGGCAGCTACTCTTTTTGTTGCTGGTGGCAGTCTGGCTGGCGCGTGGCGTTACAAGACGACGCATAGAGCTACCCCTGACTGGGCTAACCGTACCGTTGTTGCTCTTTTTGCTGGTCGCTGCGGTGACTCTGGTTGGCGCCCCCTCATTCAGTTATGGCTTTCGCGAACTGTTCAAGTGGCTGGAGATTGGCGTTATGATGACGCTTATAGCCGACCTGAGCCGCCAATACGTTAAGCAGGGTGACAGTGGCGCGTTCCTGCGCGGGGTGTCTTCTGAGACGTTCCTGCGGCTGATTGTACTCCTGGTCCTCATTTCAGGAGTGAGTCAGGCGTTGATCGGAATCTGGCAGTTCGGGCTGCGCCGTAGCGGACCGGAGCACTTTGAAATCCTGGGCGGTGGTTTCTTTCGCGCCTATGGCACATTTGAACAGCCTAATCCGTTCGGCGGTTTCATGGCCTGGATGGCGGGTCTGGGCCTGGGCGCGACGGTGGGGTTGTTGATGTCGTGGCTCAAACGGCGGAGCATACGTCTGGCAGAGGTATGGTGGCTGCTCTTATTCGGGGTGGGGACCGTATTGACCGGACTGGCCCTGCTCTTTTCCTGGAGCCGGGGTGCATGGCTGGGTTTTGCCGTAGCGGTTGCCGTTCTGGCCTTCTTCTGGCCCAGACAGCGCCGCTGGGGCGTGCTGCTCGTGCTGTTGCTGGGGGGATCGTTCCTGCTGTTGTGGCAGAGTGGTTTGCTGCCGGCTGCTCTTCTGGAGCGAACAACCGGTTTCTTGCAGGATTTGCGCTTTGGCGACGTCCGTGGTGTTGACATCAACGATATTAATTACGCTGTTATAGAACGGCTGGCGCATTGGCAGGCGGCGCTCGATATGGCGCGCGAGAACCTTTGGCTTGGCATTGGGTTTGGCAATTATGAACCGGCCTACAGCGAGTACGCCCTGCTGAATTGGCCATTTGCACTGGGCCATGCACATAATTATTATTTGAACATTCTGGCTGAGACAGGCGCCCTGGGGTTCCTCGCTTATTTCCTGTTCTGGACTGTTGTATTTGTGCAGAATATCCGCTCGTTGAATCGTCTGGAATGGCCAGCGCGGGGTATCGCTCTGGGTTTGTTAGCGTCATGGAGTGCACTCACCGTGCACCACTTTCTAGATAAGCTTTATGTCAATAATTTGTATTTACACCTGGGTGTCATGTTTGGCGTGTTGCACCTTTTGCACCATAAGGAGATTGAAGAAGGTCCCGGATGATGGCTTTGTTTATTAACATCGTTTCTCACTTCGGAATCAGAGAAAAGGAAGCAGAGCGCTTCTTCAAGTTTCTGGTTGTAGGAACTATTGGCTTTGTCGTCGATTTTGGAACGCTGACTTTTCTGGTCGAGGTGGTGGGATTGCACCCGGTCGTGGCCAACACATTTTCATTTTCGGCCGCGGTTTTGAGCAACTTCATGTTCAACCGCTACTGGACGTATCCAGATTCGCGCACCAAGCGGCGGCGGGTTCAACTGATCCAGTTTGCACTGGTCAGCGTTATCGGACTGGCAATTAACAACACCATTCTGTTGTTGTTGAGCGGTCCATTCAACCAGCTTCTGGACCAGATTCAGGCTCCAGTGGCAATTGACGGCTATATTCCAGCCAAGATAGTGGCCACAGTTGTCGTTCTCTTCTGGAACTTTTTCGTCAACCGTTACTGGACTTATAACGATGTCGATTAAGCCAGGACAGTGCGGTGAGGGATGAACGGGCCATTCGCATAGGGATCGACGCCACGGCGGCCGTTACGCAGGGCGGAGGCATCGGGCGCTATACCCGTGAGCTGGTGGGTGCGCTTGGTAATGAGCCGGGCAACTACACCTACCGTCTATTCTCGGCCCGCCAGCCGGCTGAGCTTCCAGTCCCCGAGCCAATTCCCCAATCAAGCGCCATCTCCTACCGCCAGGCCCCATTGAGTGCGCAGTGGCTGTACCGTGTGTGGTACCGGCTGCGCCTGCCACTGCCCGTGCAGCTATTTACAGGCGCCATCGACCTCTTTCATTCACCCGATTTTGTGCTGCCCCCAGTGCTTGGCGACATTCCTACCTTGCTGACGGTACATGACCTATCGTTTCTGCACTACCCAGAAACGTTTACGCCAGCGCTGGTAAATTATTTGAACCGGGTGGTTCCCTGGTCTGTCGAACGGGCGACTCACGTGGTGGCCGATTCAGAAGCGACAAAGAGGGATTTGGTCAACCTGTGGCACGTTGAGCCTGAGAAAATCAGCGTGCTTTACAGTGGTGTACACGAGCGTTTCCAGCCGGTGACAGACGACAAGGTGTTGGCCCAAATGCGGCAGCGGTATGGGCTGGGCGAGGCGCCTTACATTCTGAGCGTGGGCACGGTTCAGCCACGCAAGAACTACGAAATGTTGATACGTGCTCTGAAGCGGGTGGCCGATAAGTGCCCCCATAACCTGGTCATCGCCGGGGGGCGGGGGTGGCTGTATGACCAGGTGATGGACGAAGTGAGGGAGCAGGATTTGGAGGAGCGCGTGCGCTTCACGGGGTTTGTTGACGACGCCGATCTCCCGGCTCTATATAGTGAGTCCAGCCTTTTCGTCTTCCCCAGCCTCTATGAAGGATTCGGGCTGCCGCTGTTGGAAGCGATGGCCTGTGGCGTGCCGGTGCTGACGTCAAATGCTTCGTCGCTGCCAGAGGTAGCAGGCACGGCGGCTATGCAGCTACCACCTACTTCTGAGCGTAAGTGGGCCAGGGCCATGTTGCAGGTACTCGGCGATAGCGAGTTGCGCGTGCACATGGTTGCCGCCGGTTTCCGCCAGGTACGCCGCTTCTCCTGGCAAAAGGCGGCGCGGGAGCTGCGCCAGATTTACGCTCGTCTATTGGAGTAGGGTCAGCTTCAGGTGGCTGGACGCCCCACTACTCATCTTCCTCGTTTTCCTCATCTTCAACTTCAATTGTGCCATCCAGGGCGTCAAAGCCAGGCAGATCCAGCTCGTAACTATCCTCTGGCTCCACAGCTGAATCGATGTCGGCTCCTGTCTCGGGGACGCCTACCTGCTGGGCCGTGTCTTCAAGGGCGCCGTCCATCGCGTCTACGTCGATTCCCAGATCCAGCTCGTAGTCGTCCTCTGGCTCAACCCCACTATCTATGTCTGCGCCTGTTTCGGGCACGCCGACCTTTTTCGTCTTCTCTTCAAGTGCTCCATCCAGGGCATCGGTTTCGATAGGCAAGTCCAGATCATACTCATCCGACGGTTCCACAGCGGAGTCTATGTCGGCGCCGGTCTCAGGGACTCCAATTTCCTTGTCTTCCTTCCTAGCTCTTCTCTTTGGTTCGTTCGTTGGCATGTAATCTCTCCTCTGTTGGGAAGCTCCTCAACGGAGTTAGAGTATT
>CAZRTM010000055.1:6225-25862 GCA_964602995.1 uncultured Ardenticatenaceae bacterium | reverse complement strand
GAAGAGCCCCACCCAGCCCGCCCAGGCGACCTGGTTCAGTTGCACGTCAACGCCATCAGCGGGGAGGAAACGGCCGTAAACCAGGTACTTGGCCAGCAGATAGAGGGCGGAGTTGCCTTCCTGGATATAGCCACCGGGCGGCGGCGGACCCAGCGGCGACATAGCCAGCCCAATCAGCAAAATAGGCACGGCGAAGACCAGACCGGCCAGCGGCCCGGCGGCGCCGATGTCGAGCAATGCTCTGCGGTTTTTGATGGGCGCTTTAAGGCGGATGAAGGCGCCCATGGTGCCAATGATGGTGGGAAATGGAATGAAATAAGGGAGGGTAACAGCTACCTTGTGGTAGCGAGCGGCGAAGTAGTGGCCCAGCTCGTGCGCGCCGAGGATGGTCAACATGCTGAGGCTGAAGGGCCAGCCCAACCATATTTCCCTGCCGGTAAACCCCGGCTCGCTGGCGGCTCCGGCCAGGAGGGTGGTGCCGATGGTGGCCAGAAAAAGGAGGAGATTAATAATGGCGCGAGAGGGAGGCGGGTCGTAGACGTGAGGCAGCGCGATGAGAGCCACACCCTGCTCTGCCGGCCGGATCATCGGTGTGAAGCCATGACGCTCGAAGCGCTGGCGCAGCTCGTCGAAGCAGCGGGCGGGATCACAAATGAAATAGCCCCGAAAGCGCACATGGCCCGGCTGCGGCCAGTCCAGAGTTGTGTCGACCAGCGTAAAGAGGTCGCTTATCTCACCGCGCAGCGCTTCGACGCTTTCCAGGGGAATGACCGGCGTGGAGGGAAAGAACATGAAGGGTGTCCTATTCGCTGGCGCTCTGCTCGCCGCTGCCCTCTAGCTCGCCAACTTCTGCAGAGGCTTCAGCGTCATCTCCCCAGCTAATAATCCAGATACAGGCGCCGGCGACGAGGATGGTGATGACGATGAGCCAGAACCACTGGCGCGTCTCCAACCCCACGTCCCGCGCTTCATAGACAAGAATAGCCACCATACCCAGCGCCAACACAAACCAGGCGGAGAGGTTGGGGTGAGTGGTGATCCAGCTTTTGATTGAGTTCATCATATACTCCAACCTACGCCACACGCACGTCGCGTAGCACTTTAGCCATGATATAGGTGTTTTCAGGCTGCCGCTCTTCTACGGTTCGTTGCCAGGCACGGCGTAGTGATTTCTTTTCCATTTTCTCATAACCGGCGTCGAGCAGCAGTTGCTCGATGGCGGGTGGGACGTCGTGCGGTAGGAAGGCCAGGGCCACTTCGCAAATTAGCTCGCGTGCCGAGCGCTCGACCTCTTCCAGGACAGGCGGGCCGGTGACGCGCACCGCGGCGAGGGGGTGAATCCAGATCTGGTCGATGCAGACGGCTGTGGTGCTGTCGGTGTTCCAACCGGCGACGGTGCTGATCTGGGCGCCGGTCTGGCCGATGAGGTAGCTGCGGTCGCTAAAGGAGCGCAACATCTCCGCACGCGTCATGCGCACTTTGCCATCGCTGGCTTTGTGCATGACCAGCAGAATGCCGGGGATGTCAGAGGGGCGGGCGCGGCGTACAGTGACGGGGGCGTCTGCGGGCAGGGCTTCTTCTTCAGCGTCTGGAGGCAGATCCGGTTCTGCCACAGCTTCTGCTGTGACTGGTGGCGCGGGTTCGTCGACAATGCTTTCTTCCCTGGCAACGCGGTTCTGGCCCAGCCGAGACCAGGCGCGCTCGAACTGCTCCTTCGTGCTGGCCATGGGGCCATCGGTGTCGATGACCACGTCGGCGCGGGCCACTTTGGCTTCCTGGGGGTTCTGAGCATTGACGCGCACGGCGGCGGTCTCGGCATCCATGCCGCGGCAGACCATCAGGCGCTGGATCTGGACGCGGCGCGGGCAGCGCGTGACCCACACTTCGTCACACATCTCGGCCAGGCCGCCTTCCAGCAGCTTGATGGCTTCGATCATGACCACGGCGGCGTCGCTCTCCTCCACCTGGCGCACAATTTCATTGCGCACGGCGGGGTGCAACATCATCTCCAGATCGCGCAGCGCTTCTTCGTCGTTGAAGACGATGTCGGCCAATGCGGCGCGATCAATCTGACCGCTGGGCAGGCGCACCTCGGGGCCAAAGGCGACGGCAATCGCCGCCTGCATGCTGGGGTCGTCTTCCATAATCTGGTGTACGACTTTGTCGGCGTCCAGGGTCAGCGCGCCCTTTTGCGCAGCGAATTTCATCACTGCCGACTTGCCTGTAGCGATGTTTCCGGTTAGTCCGATGATAGTCTTATTCGGCCACTGCCTGCTCTGCTTGCTCATGCCCCAATTCTTCCCACTGCTTAATCAATGACTCCAAACGTTGCTCGGTCGCGGCGTATTCTATGCTCAGGCTCTGTATCTTGTCAAAATGCTCTTCCTCGCTCGCCGCCTGAAGGGCCTGGGCCAACTGCTCCAGCTCGTATTCAACCTGCCCGATTTCGTCTTCCAGCTTACTGATGGCCTGACGCAGACGGCGCAGCTCATTCTTGCTCAAGCGGGGCGCGGCATCGGCGCGCTCCGCCTCTTCTGCCTGGGCGCGGGCGGCCTGTGCTTCTTTCTGTGCTTCTTTTTCCTGGGCCAACCGCCCATCACGCGCTGCCAGAAACTCCTGGTAGGTGCCAGGAAAGACGTGCAGACGGCCCTCTTCCAGCGACCAGATCTGCGTCGCCAGGCGGTCCACCAGATAGCGGTCGTGGGAGACGAGCAGAATAGCGCCCTGGAACTCTTCCAGCACTTGCTGCAACACCTCTTGCGCGGGGATGTCGAGATGGTTGGTAGGCTCGTCGAGCAGCAGGACGTTAGCGCCCTCGAGGGCCAGCAGCGCCAGTGCCAACCGCCCGCGCTCGCCGCCGCTGAGGGTGCTGATGGGGTTAAAGACGTCGTCGCCCTGGAAGAGATATTGGGCCAGATAGTTGCGCGCTTCGCCAAGGGCCATGTTCTGGCGGCTCAGCAGCTCTTCGAGCACCGTCTTTTCGGGGTCAAGCTGGCTGTGGGCCTGGGCGAAGTAGCCAGTTTTGAGGCTGGCGCCGTGTTGCACGGTTCCCGCCAGGGGCGGAATTTCACCCAGAATGGTGCGCAGGAAGGTGGTTTTGCCCGCGCCGTTGGGGCCAATGAGCGCCGCGCACTCCAGGCGGTGCAGCTCGACGTCGTCGGCCTTGAAGAGGGGCGTGCCAGGATAGCCGACTTCCAGGTCATTGGTGCGCAGCACAATCTTGCCACTGCGAAAGTCGGCCTTCAGGTTCAGGTTGAGCCGGGGAGGACGACCGGCCGGCGGTTGCAGCGATTTGATGGCGGCATGGGCGTCGGCCACGCCCCAGTCCTCGCCGGAGATGTCCAGCTCATTGGTAATGCGGCTCCACTGCTTGCCCTGCACAGCGCTCAGGCCACCGGTCTGCACCGCTTTCAGCTCGCGCGTGATTCGCTTCAACTTGCCTTTGGCCATCTGCGTGCGCTGCCCGGCGATGTTGCGGCGGATGTAATCCAGCTCTTTCTCCATGCGCGCCTTGAAGGCGTCGAACTCTTGCAGGCGGCGGTCCCAGCGCTCCTGGCGTTGGCGCAGGTAGGCGCTGTAGTTGCCGCGATAGGTTTCAATGCCGTGGCGGCTCATCTCCCAGATGGTGTTGACCACACGGTCCAGGAAGTAGCGGTCGTGGCTGACGACGAGCAGCGCGCCATCCCAGCTCTTGAGTGTGTTTTCCAGCCACTCAATGGCGGCAACGTCCAGGTGGTTGGTAGGCTCGTCGAGAATGAGCAGGTCGGGCTGTTCCAGCAGCAGGCGCGCCAGGAGCGCGCGCGTTTTCTGGCCGCCGCTGAGGATGGAAAGGGGCTGACGCCACTGCTCCTCTTCAAAGCCCAGGCCGGAGAGCACCTGGCGGATGCGCACGTCGTAGTCGTAGCCGCCGGCCAGCTCGAACCGCTCCTGAGCCGCGCCGTAGCGGGCAAACAACTCGTCGTCCCACTCGCCGCCGGCCATCTGCGCTTCCATCTCGCGCAACCGCGCCTCTTCCCGGCGCAGCTCGGCGAAGACGGTGAGCATCTCGTCATAGACGGTGTTATCCTGGCCGTCGAACGCCTTCGCCGCTTCCTGCGGCAGGTAGCCCAGGCGCGTATTACGCGCGCGGTGCACCTCGCCGCCAGCGGGAGCGGCCAGCCCGGCCAGAATCAGCAGCAACGTTGTCTTGCCAATGCCATTAGGCCCCACAAGCCCAACTTTGCCATCGTTAGGAATGGATACGGATATACCCCCGAACACGTCAAACGCGCCGAAGGATTGGCTTAGGTTGGTGGTAGTTAGTACTGCCATTGTTGGTTAGTGGAGATTGGAGAATTGGAGAGTGGAGATTGGAGACTGGAGACTGGAGACTGGAGATTTTGCCGCAGATGCCCCGACGCGGGGACGCAGATGAACGCAGATTTTTTCTTTTTTAAACTATCCGCGTCCATCTGCGTCCATCCGCGGCGAAAATCAATCTCTAATCTCCAATCTCTAATCTCCAATCTCCAATCTCTGCAACAAAAAAGCCCCTCACCAGGCTGTGGAGAGGGGCCTTGATTTTTGAAGGTCTCGGCGTCAGTTGAGATACTGACGCAGGTGACCGGCAAAATTCGGGTGGCGCAGTTTGCGCAGGGCTTCCTTCTCCAACTGGCGGATACGCTCGCGGGACAGGCCGAACATTTCGCCAACTTCCTTTAGCGTGCGTGATTCGCCGTCTTGCAGACCATAGCGCAAGCGCAGGATGCGCGCCTCGCGTGGTGTGAGCTGGTCCAGAATTTCGCCGATTTCTTCTGTCAACATCGTCTGAGCTACTGTTTCTGCCGGAGGCGGCGCTTCTTCGTCTTCGATGAAGTCGCCAAGCTCAGCATCAGATTCGTCGCCAACGGGTCGCTCCAGGTGCACCGGCTGGCGGCTGGTGCGCAACATCCAGCGCACGCGCTCGGCCGGCAGGTCCATCTCCTCGGCAATCTCTTCCGCCGTCGGCTGGCGGCCCTGCTGCTGCTCCAGCTCCTGGGCCACCTGATAGAGCTTGCTGATGCGACCGCCAAGGTGGGCCGGAATACGGATGGTGCGGCCGTGGTTAGCCAGCGCACGGGTCACGGCCTGGCGAATCCACCATGTGGCATAGGTGCTGAAACGGTTGCCGCGCCGGTAGTCGTACTTCTCCACGGCCTTCATCAGACCCACGTTCCCTTCCTGAATCAGGTCCAGGAATTGCAGGCCACGGCCACGGTATTTCTTGGCAATACTGACAACCAGACGTGTATTGGCGCGGATGAGGTGGGCGCGGGCGGCGTCGCCACGTTCCTTCACCAGCATCAGCCTGTCGCGCTCGTCGTCGCTCAGCTCGTCCCCTTTCTCTTCCAACGTCTCCGCTGCTTCGCGACCGGCCTCAATCTCCTTGGCCAGTTGCACCTCTTCTTCCGCGGTCAACAGCTCTTCCTGGCCCATCTCGCGGAAATAGAGGCCAACGGAGTCGTCAATCGGTACGTTGCTCAGGTCGAACAAGGGCGCCTTGTGCGGCTCGTCATCCTCGATGTCGTCAATATCCTCTTCCTGGCTTTCGTTGGCTTCGTCTTCGTTTTCATAAATGGTGATACCGGCAGCCTGGGCTTCTTCCATCACAGAGTCCAACAGGGCCACGTTATTCTCAACTTCTGGCAGCGCCTCTAGAATCTGGTCATAAGTGATATACCCCCGATCCGCAGCATCGCTCAACAGCGCATTGACGATGTCCATTTCATCAAAGCTACTGGTCAAATCACTCATAAAGTTCCTCTTCCTACTATTCGAAATTAATGCCAACAGAAGGTCTGGGAAACACATCTGCCGGCACAAGAGTGCAGTCTAACATAATCGAAGGCCGAAAGTCAACCGGCCTTCATACCCATATTTAGGATAAAGGAAGCTTATAAAAAACAGGTTAGAGTAACATTACAGTAACATTTGTGCAAATAGCAATTTGCACTCCTGTAGCAGAGCTGTTTTTGGTTACTCTGTAAGCTTCTCTTCCCTTCGCGAAAGCACCTCGTCGACGCCCGGCAGCGGGGTGTTGAGCAAGGCGCGGGCGCGGCTGATGTCCAACGTGCAGTCGAGCGGCCAGCGCGCGCCATCGCATGGTCCAAAAGTAAGGGTATCGCGCTCCTCTACCTGCCACCAATCGAGCATGCGACGCCCGAAATCGGCACGGCTGAGGCGCTGCGCCCCTGCCACGTGCAGGATGCCGCGGTAATCCAGCTCCGCCAGTTCCAGGCAGGCCAGGCTGAGCGTTTGCACCCAGACCGGATTGCGCATCTGGTCCACAAAAAGGGTCACCTCCCGGCCTGCGCGCAAGGCATCGACGACCCAACTCGTGCCGCGGTCCATCTCCTCCAGGCCATAGATGAGCGACGTGCGCACGATGACGTGGTCAGGATAGGCGGACACCGTCTGTTCTGCCGCCGCCTTTGCCGCGCCATAGGCGTGAAGGGGATCAGGCGGGTCCGATTCGGTATAGGGAGCGTTGCGCCCGTCGAAAACGACGTCGGTGGAGAGATGAATGAGACGCGCACCACAGGCCGCAGCCGCGGCTGTGATATTTTCTGCGCCACGGCGGATGACCTCGTCCATGGTCTGCGCAGGCTGGTTGGAACCGGCGGTGTGAATGATCACGTCGGGCTGCACCTCATCCACCAAGGCCCGCACAGCCTCTGGCTGGCGCACGTCCAACTGTCGCCCGCCAGCGAGGTCGGGCAGCGGATTGCTGAAATAGGTGTGGACCGTGTGCCAGCGAGGCGCGCCGTCCGCATCCTGTTGCGCGTGGGCCAGGGACACCAGATGGCGGCCAAGGTAACTGCTGCCTCCCGTTACCAACAGACGTTTCATGGCGCTGTCTCAGGCTGCCCGGTCGTGGTTTTCGGCGCGCAGCATGGCGTTGCTCGCAGCGGCCTGCGCTGCTGACTGTTTGCTGCGCCCTTCGCCCTGGCCCCAGACGTCGTCGCCGAGCAGCACCTGAACGGTGAACCACTTGTCGTGGTCCGGCCCCTCTTCGCGCACCACCTCGTAGTGCGGCGTCACATTGAACGCCGCCTGTGCCCAGACCTGGAACTCGCTCTTGGGGTCTTTATGCAGGGAGCTGGCCATGATGCGCTCCAGAGCGGGTGCGGCAAGCTTTTCAACCAGCGGTACCACGGCGTCCAGCCCCTGATCCAGGTAGATGGCGCCGACTACGGCTTCGAAGGCGGCGCAGAGGGTGGGCAACCGCTGGCGCCCACCGCTTTCGTCTTCGCCATAGCCCAGGCGCAGACAGGGGCCGATGCCCATCTGCTGGGCAAATTCGGCCAGCGAGCGCGTACGTACCAGGGCTGCGCGCAGGGCGGTCAGCTCCCCTTCGTCCATGTCGGGGAAGCGGTCGTAGAGATAAGAGCCGACGACGAAGTCGAGGACAGCGTCGCCCAGGAATTCGAGCCGCTCGTTGTCCTGTTCGTTGGCGTCTGGATTTTCGTTGATATACGAGCGGTGCGTCAGCGCACGGACCAGCAGGGAGCGGTCGGTAAAAGTGACGCCAAGACGCTCTTCTAAGGAATCAAGATCGGGCATGGGTCAGGATAAACGGACGGGGAAGCCTACGCGTCCAGCAGCGCCGGCCTCTCACCGCATATGTTTATGCCGCTTACTCTTCGTCGAAGCGCTTGAAGACGAGGACGGCATTGTGCCCGCCGAAGCCAAAGGCATTGTTCATGGCCACACGCACCTTGGCGGGGCGGGCCTGGTTGGGCACATAGTCCAGGTCGCAATCTGGGTCGGGCGTTTCGTAGTTGATGGTCGGCGGCAGCACCTGGTCACGTATGGCCAGGAGACAAAAGATGCTTTCGATGGCGCCGGTGGCGCCCATGATGTGCCCGGTCATTGACTTGGTGGAGCTGACGGCAACGTCGTAAGCAACTTCGCCCAGGGCCGCCTTGATGGCCATCGTTTCGTATTTGTCATTCAGGTCGGTGGCCGTGCCGTGGGCGCTGATGTAGTCCACGTCTTGCGGTTGCAGGCCGGCATCTTGCAGGGCCATGCGCATGGCGCGCGCCGCGCCTGCGCCCCCTTCGGCCGGGGCCGTAATGTGATGGGCATCGGTTGTCTGCCCATAACCGGCCACTTCGCCGAGGATGGTGGCGCCGCGGGCCTGGGCGTGCTCCAGGCTTTCGAGGATGAGCATAGCAGCGCCCTCGCCCACAACCAGGCCATCGCGGTCTTTATCAAATGGGCGCGGGGTGCGCTCGCTGCGGCTGGAGGTCGCCTTGGCTTGCTCAAAGCCGCCGAGGGCCACATCGGTGATAATCGATTCTGACCCACCGGCCAGGACCACGTCCAGCTCGCCGCGGCGGATGGCGCGGAAGGCGTAGCCGATGGCGTCACAACCGGCGGCGCAGGCGGTGGTGATGGTGGTGCTGGGGCCTTGAATGCCGTAGTCTATGGCCAGCATACCAGCGGCGCCGTTGGGCATAATCATGGTGATGCCAAAGGGGCTCATGCGCCGCAGCCCTTTGGCCGCGCGCGTCTGTTCCTGGTCGACCAGGGTCTGGATGCCGCCAACGCCAGTGCCCATGAAGATACCCATGCGCTCGCGGTTTTCGTCGTTCACCTCAAGGCCGGCCTGCCGCACAGCCTCTTGGGCAACGACGGTGGCGAACTGCTGGTAGCGGTCGCGGCGACGGGCATCGCGGCGGTCGAGGTACTCATTGGGATCAAACTCTTTGACCTCGCACAAGCCGGCGGAGGTATGCTCATCAGGCGAAATGAGGGTGAACGGTCCAAATCCGGACTTGCCGGCCAGGATAGCAGCCCAGCTCTCTTCCACGTTATGAGCCAGGGGCGTAATCATTCCTGTTCCGGTTACGACGACCCGGTGGTTGTGATTCTCCATACGTCACTGCTCCATCATTACAGTCAATCTATCTGGCCGGAACGGTCGCGCCCGGCGCTTACTCACCAAGAATAAGTCGTTGTCAGCGTGGTCTTAGTCGTCGTCTTCGTCGTGGCGCCCAGCCGAATCCTTGAAATCAAGGGCCAGGATGATGATGAACGCCACCACTAAAATAACAGAGACGGCAACTAACCACCACCACCAGGCGATGGGAGATGACCCTGCCTGGTAGGCGGCAGCCACCTGAGTCAGGCTTAAGAAAGCGCCAATCAACGGCGCTGCATAGCGTCGAACCATTTTGCTTCCTCCTCACATTAGTAAGATCAGGTAGATTGGTCCGAAAAAGCATTTCGCTCTGCTGTATTATTAAAACCCAGGCCGCCCTTAAAGTTATGAATTTAATGGGGCGGGCGCTGAGTTTGCGGGTTATCCTTGCGCTTACTTGGCAGAGGCTTACTCGGCAGAGACTTACTCGGCAGAGGCTTTTTCGGTAGAGGCGGCGTCTTCGGGCGTGGGGCGGTAGTCGCCCTCTACCCAGAGGCTTTGATCGGCACCCACCTCTTTTTTCCAGATAGGAACGATTTCCTTGAGGCGGTCAATGCCGTAGCGCGCCGCCTCAAAAGCGCCCTGGTCACGATGGCCGGCAGCACAGGCCACAAACGTCGTCGTCTGGCCTATGTCTAGCTTGCCGATACGCTGGACAATGGCCACACCACGCACCAGGGGCCACTTTTCCCATATCTCGCGCGCAATCTGGCCCATCTTGGCCTCTGCCATCTCGTGGTACGCCTCATACTCCAGATAGAGCGTCTGGTCGGGCAGGCCCTCGCGGTCCGTTTCGCCGCGCACCACGCCGTGGAAAAAGACGATAGCGCCTACTTCCGGCTCCGTCAGGTGGTCGAGGATGGCCTGCACGTCGAGCGGCTCTTCGGTGATGTCGAAATAGGTAGGATAGGGAAAATCGGAGCCGCCGCTGACCGGTGGGAACAGCGCCACTTCATCCCCCGGCGCGATGGGCGTCTGGGGAAAGGCAAAATCGCGGTTGACGGCGACCAGGGCTGTGGGTATGGCGGGAGCCAGCGCCGGGTAGGCCTCCGCCAACGCCGCCGTCAGGCCGCTGACGGTTGCCGGCTCGTCCAGCGTCACAGAGACGCGCGCTTGCCCGGCGCGGTCCTTAAGAGAAGCGAATAATTTGATTTCTACGTCCATAAGCAAAACTCTTGCTGGGGCCGGGCTGCTGGCGCCGCTCACTCTTCGTCCAGCTCCGGGGCGCGATAGGAGCCACTACGGCCCCCCTCTTTGACGACCAGGCGCACATCGGTCAGGCGCATGGAGCGGTCGACGGCTTTGGCCATGTCGTAGATGGTCAGGCCGGCGATGGTCACCGCGGTCAGTGCTTCCATCTCCACGCCGGTCTTGCCGCTGACGCGCACGGTGGCCTCAATCTCCAGGCGGCTCTCGTCCGGGTTAGGCGTGCAGACAACCTCAACTTTGTTCAGAAGCAAAGGGTGGCAAAGGGGTATCAGCTCGCTGGTGCGCTTGGCGGCCATCACTCCGGCCAGCTCGGCCACGGTGAAGACATCGCCTTTCTTGATGTTGCCGTCGATAATGAGC
The DNA here is from genome assembly GCA_964602995.1 of uncultured Ardenticatenaceae bacterium. Lineage (GTDB taxonomy): Bacteria > Chloroflexota > Anaerolineae > Promineifilales > Promineifilaceae > JAAYYY01. Next base: position 15,349 of record CAZRTM010000055.1, on the reverse strand, counting down.
TGCAACGTCTCGGGCTGCATTTCCACAGCGCCGCGAGCCACGGCGACCCGCTCGGTCACCGCTTTTTGGCCCACGTCAACCATGCGCGCGCGCCCGCTGTCGTCAAGATGCGTTAATTTGTCAGACATGAGTGTCAATTATAGAGTCAAAGTGCTAAAGTAGCATCCCATTGGCGGCGTGGTCATTTTGTGGAGTGCCGGCAGGATGCCGGCGCTCCATTTTACAAACAAGGGGTAGGTCATGAATTACGATCTTATCTATCTATCACCGCACCTTGATGATGCCATCCTATCTTGCGGCGGGCAGATATTTGAGCAGGTGCGCAAGGGCGTGCGGGTCTTATTGGTGACCGTGGCCGCGGGAGAGCCGGAAGCGACGGTGCACTCGCCGTTTGCCGAGTTTTTGCACCACAACTGGCAACTGACGGCGGAGGAGGTGGTGAGCAGGCGGCGGGCGGAGGATGGGGCCGCGGCGAAGCGCCTGGGCGCCGCGCACCGCCACTGGTCGCTGCCCGACGCCATCTACCGGGTGAATCCCAAGAGCGGCGAGCCGCTCTACACATCGGATGAGGATATTTTTGGCGAGCTAGATGAGAGCGAGCAGCCGCTGATTGGGGAGCTGGCGCAGAAGATCGCGAAGCTGCCGCAGGGCAGACAGTTGATTGCGCCGCTGGCGGTGGGCAACCATGTGGACCACCAGTTGGTGCGGCGCGCAGCGGAGGCAGCACACGGCGACGGGCTGCTTTATTATGAAGATTATCCATACGTGCAACGGGACCGCAGCGCTCTACGAGCGTTGCTGCAGCCGCGGGAGCAGTGGCGCTCGACCGTGGTGCGGCTTTCGCAAGAAGCATTGCAGGCCAAGATTGAGGCCATCTCCTGTTATCGCTCGCAGCTAGGCGTGTTGTTCGGCGGCGAGGAAGAGATGGCACAGCAGGTCAGGGAGCATGGGACGGAGCGCCTCTGGCATCGCAGCACGCCGGCCTAGCAGGGCAGGCATAGTCCATATGCGCTATAGCCAGAGCGGGTTTTGTTGTCGATCATTGTAGGTGGCGCTCGATCTCATTCTATTCTCTCTTGCGAGTGCCTATTGATTCAAGATGCCCTCATTCAGGAAAGGTAGGTAACGTCGAAGCCATGGGCGGACTGACCACACGGCAATTATCACGTGAACGCGCAAGAGTCAGAAGCCGTCGCTCGGGACAGTTACAGGCTGGCGACATGCTCCAGGAACGGTACCGCATTGTGGGTACGCTGGGCGTCGGCGGCTTCAGCTCTGTTTACCAGGCGCGCGACATGCGCTTTCCCAATGTCACCAAGTTATGCGCCGTCAAAGAGATGGTGAATCTGGCGCCGGACCCCAAGATACGGGAGATGGCGACCAAGACATTTGAGCGCGAAGCCAGCATTCTGGCCACGCTCGATCACCCGGCGATTGTTAACGTCTACGATTACTTCTCGGAGGGGGACCGCAGCTACCTGGTGCTGGAGTTTATCCGCGGCAAAGATCTGGAATCGTTGCTCAACGAAAAGAATGAGTTCTTCCCCGAGGCCAGAGTCCTGGACTGGGCGATACAGATTTGTGACGTGCTGGCTTACCTGCACAACCACAAACCGGACCGCATCGTCTTCCGCGATGTGAAGCCTTCGAATGTGATGCTGGACCCGCACGGGCGCATCCGGCTGATTGACTTCGGCATCGCCAAGCTGTTCCAATCGGAAGAGAAGAACACGACGATTGGCACCGAAGGGTATGCGCCGCCGGAGCAGTACCGCGGCGAGGCCAGCCCGGCCGGGGACGTCTATGGCCTGGGCGCCACGTTACACCACCTGCTGACGCGGCAGGACCCTCGCCTGGAGCCGCCTTTCTCTTTCCAGGAGCGGCCCATCCACGCTGTGAATCCAGAAGTGTCGCAGGCATTAGAGCAGGTAATCATGCGCGCGGTATCCTATAACGCCGAGGAGCGCTATGCGGACGCAGTTACCATGCGCGAGGCGTTGCAGCGCGTGTCGCAGTTGGGCCTCAACCAGGATGTGACGGCAGCGCCACAAGGCGAAGACGCCTTCTCCTGGGGCCAGACCAAGACAGGGGCAGCAGCTAAAGCGGCTGAATGGGAAAATGAGATCGCGCCGCTGTGGGCTTTCCGCTGCGAAGACGAAATCCGCTCCAGGCCGGCGGTGGCTCACAACACCGTTTATGTGGGCGCCTATGACAACAACCTGTACGCTCTGAACAGCACTGATGGCTCGTTCCGCTGGAAGTACCCGGCTTCGGATAGCATCGCCTCCTCACCGCACGTATATAAGGATTCAGTCTTTATCGGGTCGGCCGACCAGCAGCTCTACTGCATCCACTGTTACAGTGGGCGCCCCAACTGGCGTTACAAGGCGGAAGGGCCTATTTACTCTTCACCGCAGGCCCGCTTTGACCACGTCTTCTTCGGATCGGACGACAATCACCTCTATGCCATCAATACCAGCACCGGGCGTATGGCCTGGAAGGCGAACGCCTTTAACCCCGTGCGCTCTTCACCGTGCATCACCGACGATTTCGTCTATTTCGGCACGGAGGGCGGGTACGTCTTTTGTGTGGACCTGGCCGGCGAGGTCAAATGGCAGTTCCAGGCGCAGCGGGCGGTGACGTCGACGCCGGTGGTTGAGGAGGGGATGCTCATTGTAGGCTCGATGGACAGCACTGTTTATGCGTTGGACACCGCTTCTGGCTGGCCCATCTGGCGCTTCCGCACCAACCGCCCGGTCATTTCGTCGCCTGTGGTACACGATGGTGTGGCCTACATCGGTTCCGCCGACGAACAGCTCTACGCCATTGAGCTGAGCACGGGGCGCAAGTTGTGGAGTTACAAGACGGAGGGGCAAATCGCCTCTTCACCCGCCCTGTGGCAGGATGCAGTTTATTTCGGCTCTACCGATGGGTACGTCTATAGCCTGGATTGCGCCAAGGGCAGGTTGCGCTGGAAATTTAAGACGGGCGGCATGGTCATTTCCTCGCCGACCATCGTCGATGGCGTCGTGTACATCGGTTCTGTCGATAACCACGTTTATGCGTTGCCAGTTTAGGGCCGCGGCGCCCATTGCCACCTGCTATGGATAGTGAGAAAAGAGTGCCTGAAAAGATAGAAAAGCCGCTGATGGTGAAACAGAATGGGAAACAGCCGGCTGAGCCGGTCGCTCGGGGGCGAGAGGCGCGCATGGAAGTGGCCCAACGCTGTCATGTTGGCAAACAACGGGCGCGCAATGAGGATTCGCTGTTCACCTTCGTTTCGCAAAGCGGGGGCGACCAGCCGATACCGCCGGTGGGTCTGTTCATTGTCGCCGACGGCATGGGCGGGCACAGTGACGGCCACCGCGCCAGCAAGATTGCTTCGCGCACCGTGGCGCGGCACGTGCTGGACGAGGTGTACCGACCCCTATTGGGGCCAGGCAGCAACGGCCCGCAGAAGCCGGTGCAAGAGGTGCTGGTGGATGCTGTGGTGCAGGCCAACCGCGCCATCGCCGATCCGGATCCGGAGAAGGTGATGGGCACTACGCTGACCGCAGCGCTGGTGCTGGCGAACCGCCTCTTCCTGGTGCACGCCGGGGATAGCCGCGCCTATCTGTGGCACGAGGGTAAGTTGCAGGCGGTGACCACAGACCACTCTCTGGTGCAGGCGCTGCAAGATGCGGGACACCTGACGCCGGCCGAAGCAGCTATCCACCCCGAACGCAACATACTGTATCGCGCCTTGATGGGCGACAATCCGAATGCGGAGATGCTGGAACAGGTGGATACCTTTACGCGCACCTTGCCCCAGCGTGGGCAGTTGATGCTGTGCAGCGACGGGTTATGGGGGTTGGTGCCAGAAACGGAAATGAGCGCGATCCTGGCTGACTCAGGTTCGCTCCAGGAGAAGGCCGACCGGCTGTTAGAGGCAGCGCTGGAGGCCGGCGGAGATGATAATATCACCGTCATCCTGGTTGATTTCACGTTTTAGTCTTAAGCATCGTATAGGAAACGGCCCGCGATGAGCACGAGCCACCTACCTGATTACTACGAAATTTTAGGCGTGGCGCCAACCGCCCCGGTGGCCGAAATCCATAAAGCAGCGCGCCAGTTGAGCGAGAAGTTCCCCGAAGAGGTGCGTGACCCCGATGGGAATGTGGCTTTTCGCCAGTTGATGATGGCCTATGAGACCCTGAGCAATGAGCAGCGGCGTGCTGAATATGACAGGCAGCGGGCACAGCGCCGGCCGGACATTTTGCAGGTGGGCATCCAAAGCTCGCGACCAAACCTGGAGGCGCTGAATGGGGAACAGTTGCTGTACTTGCTGGTGACGCTGCGCCCACCGTCAGCCCAGAACAAGAGCGAAACGCCGGTCAATCTGGCGCTGGTCTTTGACCGCAGCACGTCAATGCGCGCCGAGCGCCTGGAGCAGGTGAAGAGCGCAGTACGCCAGGTGGTGGAGAAGATGGGGTCAGAGGACATTATTTCGCTCACCTCTTTCAGCGACCGCGCTGAGGTGATTACCCCCGCGACCCGCCTCAAAGACAAGGCAAAGATTCTGAGACAGTTGCACGATGTGCGTACGACGGGCGGGACGGAGATTTTCCAGGGGTTGCAGGCTGCCTATGACCAACTGCGTCGCGCACCACTGGGGCGCTATATCAATCACCTGGTGTTGCTGACAGATGGTCACACCTATGGGGATGAAGAGGAGTGCCTGAGGCTGGCGCAACAGGCGGCGGACCAGGGCATCACCATCAGCGCCTTTGGCATTGGCACAGACTGGAACGACGACTTTCTGGACCGGCTGGTGGCGCCATCGGGTGGCCGGTCGGCCTATGTGGCGCGGCCGGAGCAGATTGTGATGTACATGCGCGAGGAGGTAGGCGGCCTGGGCACACTCTATGCGCAACGGGTGCGGCTCAAAAACCAGCTACCGGAGGACGTAAGCTGTAACTATGCGATCAAGCTTTCGCCGTTTGCACAGCCGCTGGACTGTTCGGGAGAAGCGATGCATTTGGGGGCTGTGGAGGGGCGCGCACCGCTCACTTTTCTCCTGGAGCTGAAAGTGGCGCCACAACGGCTGGGAGGAGAGGTGGTCATTCCGCTGACCTTCGTGACCGACATTCCCAGCCTGCAGTTGCAAGACCGGGCCTTTCATTATGAGCAACGTTTCGAGGTCGTGACCGAGGCCGAGATGTCACCGCCGCCCCAGGTGGTTAAAGCGGTGGAGATGTTGAGCCTGCACCGGCTGAACGAGCTGGCCTGGCAGGATTTTGAAGTGGGCAACACTCTGAAGGCGACCAGGCGCATGGACTGGCTGGCGACGCGCCTGATGGAGACAGGGCATACGACGCTGGCGCAGCAGGCGGCAATGGAAAAGGAACGGCTGATTAGCATGGATTCGCTGTCGGCCAGCGGGCGCAAGCAGTTGAAGTACGGCACGCGCGCTTTGCTGACGCGAGCCATTACGTTGACGGGGAACGATGATTGAATGTAGCCAGTGCGGGCATGACGAGCTGCCGGGCAGCCTGTTCTGCACAGAGTGCGGCGCTGTTCTGAGCAGTGCATCGGAGCCAGATGGCACACTGCTTCCCTTTACCGACATCCTGAGCAAAGAGTCGAAGCCATCACTGTTGGGGCAGGCGGTGGAACCTGTGCAGGAGGCGCAGGCGATTGTTTTTGTCATTCCCAACAGCGGACGGCGCGTGCGCTTACCGTTAGACCAGAAGATTCACATTGGGAGGGCGGACCCCAGCCAGGAGTATATGCCTGAGCTGGACCTGACGGAGGATGAGGGCGCCGAGCACGGCGTCTCCCGCTACCACGCCACCATTGAAGATTCGCGCGAAGGGCTGTTCATCGTGGACCAGGATAGCACCAACGGCACGCTTCTGAACAAGTTCCGCCTGCCGCCGCAACTGCCCTACCCGTTGCACAGCGGGGATGAACTGCGCTTTGGGCAGTTGCTGGTGCATGTTTTTTTGGAGTAAAGCGATTTGGTAAATCGCTTGCGGAATCAGCGATTTACCAAATCGCTGTACGAAATTGGAGCGATTTACCAAATCGCTGTACAGGAAGAGGATTGTTCTTTTAGTGACAGGTATTTCCATCTTGCTTATAATCATTTAATTATTGGCTGTTAGGATAGACCAGAGTAGAGTCCAGTATGACAATCACTGCCATTGTTCACGTTGCCAATGAAGACCCTATCGTATGCGAATTGGATGAGATGCCAGCGGCGGGAGACGTCATTCTGACGCTTTCCAACCCGCGACGGCGCGATGGGAAAGAGCTGCATTATCTGGATGAAGATGTGCAGAAGATCATCATTCCCTGGCGCCGGATCAACTTCGTTCAGTTTCCACCTTCGGGCGATATTGAAGAAGTCATTGGCTTCGTACGGGAGTAAGAAAATCGATTATGGTCGAAAAAGTTCCATCTTCCCTACAGGCTCCTAAATCGCGCCTGATCCTGGTCGTGGACGACGAGCCACGCATGATCCGCTTTATCCGTATGAACCTGGAGCTGGAGGGATACCAGGTGATTGAGGCCAAGAATGGCCTCGTGGCGCTGGAGCAGGTGCGCCAGCATTTGCCCGATCTGGTGATCATGGACGTTATGATGCCGGAGATGGATGGGTTTGAAACGCTGCGTATGCTGCGTGAAATCTCGACGGTTCCCGTCATTCTGCTGACGGTGAAGGCTGACGAAGAAGACAAGATTCGCGGTTTGGAGCTGGGGGCGGACGATTATATTACGAAACCGTTCAGCCCACGCGAGCTAAACAGCCGGGTGAACGCCGTCATGCGGCGCGCCGAGTGGCCCGCACCGCCACCGCGCACTGTGCTGAAGATTGACGACCGGCTCTCAGTGGATTTCAACCGCCACCAGGTGATTGTGGAAGGGGAGCGCATCGATTTGCGCCCCACCGAATACCGGCTGCTGAACCACCTGATCCAGAATGCGGGCTGGGTGGTGCCGCACGAGACGTTGCTGGCCAAGGTCTGGGGCTATGAGTACCGGGATGAGACCCACTACTTACGGCTCTATATTAACTACCTGCGCAAGAAGATTGAAGAAGATCCCTCCAATCCGCAGTATATCCTGACGGAGCGCGGTGTTGGCTACCGTTTCATGGATTTCAAGAACCGCGCTGAAGTAGCCACTGAAGCAGAAGAAGACGAGTAAATCATCTGCCAATAGTGTTACATTGTGTCTCAAAACCGCCGGAGAAGTTAAGAGCCGGCGGTTTTTGTTGGCAACATCTAAGATCATTTGTACGCTCACAGGTGCAGCAGTAAAATAAAACGAACAATATGTTCAATTCTTCACAAGGGCTGTAGTTGTGAATGACAACGAATCATATTGCGCCCGATGGCGCGATCTTTTTCGAACTTATTAATAGCTATCTTAGCGTCGAGGACCGCCACTACGTGCGCGAGGCCTTCGAGCTTGCTCGCCAGGAGCACGGCGATGAACGCCGTAAATCTGGCGAGCTTTTTTTTACTCACCCCTTAACAATCGCTTATTATCTGGCACGCTATCAGATGGACGCGGCGGCGCTGGTGGCCGCGCTGTTACACGACGTCGTGGAGGATACGCGCGTTTCGGTCGATGAAATCAAGGCCCGTTTTGGCAACGAGGTGGGCCACCTGGTAGACGGCCTGACCAAGTTTGAGGCGGTGGCAGACGATGCCGCGGGCAATAAGCTGTCGCAAGAAGAGGTGAGCGACGCCACGCTGCACAAGCTGTTTGGCGTGATGACCGAGGATGTGCGGGTGGGCATCATCAAGCTGTTCGACCGCCTGCACAACATGCGCACCATCAAGGCCACGCCGCCGGCCACACAACGGCGCAAGGCAGAAGAGACGCTGGCCGTTTATGCCCCACTGGCCAACCGCCTGGGCATGTGGGACGTGAAGAACGATTTGGAAGCGCTGTCGCTGGAAGTGCTGGACCCCGATGCCTACAATTACATCCGCCAGCGGCTGGAACAACTGCGCCACCAGCACCAGGTGCCCTTCTCTGAAGTCAGCCACCAGATTGCGGAACGGCTGACGCAGGCCAATATTCCGGTGGTGGATATCCGGCTTTCGCCGGAGAATATTTACACCGTCTACCAGTCGAGCCGCAGCAACGGGCGTTCGGGCAGCCGCTATAAGGTCGATACCACGTTGCGGCTGGCGGTGGTGCTCAAAGATATTCCCTCCTGTTATCAGGCGCTGGGCGAAATTCACCAGATGTGGCGGCCAGTGCCGGGCACGTTTGACGATTACATCGCCACCCCGCGCGACAATCTCTACCGGGCGTTGCACACAACCGTCGTACACCACAACGGACAGCGCATCAAAATTCGCTTCCGCACGGTGGCTATGAATGTGTTATCGGAGATCGGTGTGCTGGCGCGGTGGGTGCGCCTGGGCATGCCGCTCTGGTCGCGCGAGATTGCCGACCGCGTCGATACGCTGGTGGCCAGCATCAGCGAGACGATTAACCTGGAACCGCAAGACCCGCGTGTGGGCGTGCAGGGCGTGGTGCAAGACCTATTCCGCGACCAGATTATGGTCTATACGCCCGCCGGTGATATTAAGGAGCTGCCACAAGGGGCCACGCCGCTCGATTTCGCCTATATGATTCACTCTGAAGTGGGTGACCAGTGTCGTGTGGCGCTGGTCAATGACCTGCCGGCGCCGCTGAACCAGCCGTTGCGCAATGGCGACCGCGTGCAGATTATCAAGCGCGGCGACGGACCTCAGCGCATCTGGTTGGACGAGGACCTGGGTTATCTGACTACCAACCGCGCCCGCGCCCACGTCCGCCGCTGGTTCCGACGACTTACGGAGGAAGCAGCCATTGCCGAGGGTAAACGACTTTTGCGCTATGAGCTGGAGATGCTGGGGATGCGGGACTTTCCGACGGAGCGGGTGGTGGAGTTGATGGAGATGGAGTCAGCGGAGGAGCTTTATCACCAACTAGGACGAGCAGAATTATTACCAACGGTCGTTTCGACCCGCGTGTTGCAGGAGTCATGGCACGATGGCCCCTGCTACTATATCGGGAGCGCGGTTTATACCGAGGATGGGGAGAAGTTCATCGTCAACAACGCCGGCAACCGCCCTCT
>CAZRTM010000055.1:0-6125 GCA_964602995.1 uncultured Ardenticatenaceae bacterium | reverse complement strand
GAAGGAAACATGTTGAAACATGTTGGAGAGGTGGCAGGGCGCGGATAGTTGGTGAGTTTTATTAGCAATATCTGCTATACTTGCCATAATGATTAGCGCTGTTTCATCCAGAATGCTGTTGTGCCGGAACAGTTGATAGCATTACCGGGCCAAGTTGAGCATGTTGCCGTTAAGAAGCAAGAAACCCGGCCAAAATCTCGCGTTCATACCCGAAGCTGAGCCAGAGGCAATTGCAGAGTGTCTGATTGCGTTCGCCAATGCCAGCGGTGGTCTGATTGTGCTGGGGCTGAATGAAGAGGGCGTTTTTAGCGATGATATCTGGGAAGAGGAAGCAGAGGCCGCCCTGCGCGCTGCTGCTTCTCTGTGCCGGCCGCCGGTTCCCAGCGAGTGGCAATCGATTGAGGCCGGGCAACAGTGGCAACGGCCGCTGATTGGTATCCGCGTGTCGCGCAGCCCCGACCTGCACAGCCTGGAAGACGGGCGCGTGTTGGTGCGCAGCGGCGCTGAGAACCGGCCGCTGAGTGGCGACGAAATCCGGCAACTGGCCAACAGCAAGACGGTTGGCGACTTCGAAGAAGATACGGTAGCCGGAGCCACCAGAGACGACTTTGACCAGGAGATCATCGACGAATACCTGGATAAGCGACGCCTGCGCGGAGCGCCCCGGTTAGGCTCTCTGACCGACCTGCTCTTTGAAGTGGGCGCCATCAACCACAACGGCCAGCCAACCGTTGCCGGCATTTTGCTGTTCGGCAAGAATCCCCAGGCCTTTCTGCCCCAGAGCGGCATTGTGTTTGTGAAGTTCGACAGCGTGAAACCGCGCAATGGCGACGGCAGCCTGGGCTATGGCCGGCGCGAAGAGCTGAGCGGTCCGCTGGCGCGAATGGTGGAGCGGGCCTGGAACCTGGTGTGGCAAGAGATGCGCGTGGGGGCCACTGTCAACTCGTTGGAAAGGGAGGAGCAGACGGAGTATCCTACGTTTGCCGTGCGCGAGGCGCTGATTAACGCCGTGGCCCACCGCGATTATCGCATCCGGGGGCGGCGCATCGAAGTTCGTATGTACAGTGACCGCATGGAAGTGAGCAGCCCCGGAAGCCTGCCCGGCTATATCACGTTGGACAATCTGGTCGAAGAGCATTTCTCACGCAACCCGCGCATCGTCAACGGCCTGTTCCAGTGGGGCTATATTGAAGAGCTGGGGCTGGGCATTGACCGCATGATTGAAGATATGGTGCGCGCCGGACATCCCCCACCCCACTTCCAGGCCACCTCATACTCTTTCCGTGTGACGCTGGAGAAGAAGCAGAGGCAGTCACCCGTGGCAAGGCCAGCCTGGTCTGATAGCATGAATGAGCGACAGACGCGGGCCTTATCCTATGTGCGCGAGCACGGCAGCATCAGCAACCGTGAATATCAGCGCCTTTGCCCCAACGTGTCCACTGAAACCCTTCGCCTTGACCTCAAAGATCTTGTGGAGAAAGATGTGTTGCTCAAGATCGGATCAAAGAAGGGTACCCATTACATCCTGAAGTAATCGACTTCGCCTGATTTATCCCAAATGAGAATTTGGGATAAATTTGGGATATAGGGGAGAGCAGCCACCTGACACCGCTGCCCTCCCACTTTCGGAATGTCTCTGACACTATGTCGCTGACCCAACAATTCCTAATCACACTAACACTGCCCGCAGCCTTTGTCGTCATCCTCATCTATTACCTCAGAGGCAGCGGTCGCACGCACCGGGGCCAGGGAGAGTCGCGCCACAACCACGCCGACCGCTACTGGCGTCTGCTGCTGCTGGCAGCGACGCTGTGGTCCACCTGTATTCTGAGCTTTTACGGCGGCGCCACCCTGCCTCAGGAAGTGGCCTATCTCTGGCGTGCGCTGGCGCGGCACGCGCTGAGCTTGCTTTCTCTGTTCATGCTGCTGACGACGGCCGGTTTCCTGGGCACACCGCGGCAAGAGACGCGAGGCGTGCTGCCGGTTTCGATGGCGTTGTGGATAGCGGCTATTGTCCTGGACCCGGCGTTGTGGGGCTATAACCTGGCGCCGTGGCAGTTGGGCGACCTGCGCGGCGGCCATTTCGAGCTGTGGGCCGGGGCGTGGGTGGTCAGTTGGTTCTTGCCCTGGCTGGCCTCGCTGATGCTGGTACAGCGGGCCAGGTCCGAAGTACAAAGCGCCCTCTATCGCAACCGGCTCAATTACTGGCTGCTGACCCTTCTTCTGTTCGGCGCCGGCAGTGGGCTGGCCATGGTGCAACAGCCACGGCAGCCGTTGTGGCAGGAGCTGGGGGCGCTGGGGCTGATTTTTGCCACGGCCATTGGCTCCCTGACGCTGACCCGCTCTGACCTCTTAAACCTGAGGCTGGCCCTACGCCAGGGGGTGGCTCGCCTGACGACGACGCTGCTTATTTTCGGCCTGACCTGGCTGGCGCTGTGGTATTTCGCCACCAATATGGCGCCGCGCACCAACCTCAGCACCGTTCTGGATCTCATTTTCGTGGCCGGGCTTTTCACGATTATCATCATGGCTGTCAACCGCTACGTGCCTATGCTCATCCGGCGGCTCTTCCTCCCGACGACCCGCTCGCACGTGACCGCTCTGGTCAACCAGAGCGAGCTGACGGCCGGGCTGCTGGACCCGACCATGCTGGGCGACCTGTTGCTGCGGTTGGTGCAGTTCAACCTTTCCATGGAGAAAGGCCAACTGCTGCTGGCGCTGGACAGTCCAGGCGGCGGGGTACGGCTGGAACCGCTGGCGGCGCTGGGCAACGGGACACTGGGCGGGGCGGTGCAGATTGCGCCCGATAGCCCATTTGCGCACCATTTGCGGCGCAAACCGCCGCAGCCGCTCTCAACCTATGAGATTGAGGCGCTGCCTGCTTTCGAAACGATGCGCCTGACAGAAAAGGAAGCGCTGCGGCAAGTACAGAGTGGGCTGTTCATGCCCCTTAATGCTGGTGAAGAGCTGGTTGCAGTTTTGGCGCTGGGCGAGAAATATACGGGGCAGGCATATAACCATTCTGATTTTCGCTGGCTGCAAGAAATGGCGACCTACGCCGGACCGCTGTTGTGGCAGGCCCAGAATTTGCAGAGTTTGCAGGAGTTGAACAGCTACGCCTTCCGTGAGATGTATAAGCTGGCCCAGGAGAAACAACAACTGGAGGAGCTGCTGCACCTGCACGAGCGATTTACGGAAATGGTATCGCCGGCGCTGCGGGAACCGTTCCGCGGGATTCAGAGCGCGGTGCAGGATGTGGAAGCCGCGGTGGCCGAGAACGGCAGCCTGGAAGCGCTAGACAGCCTGAACCGGGAGCTGGCGCAGATGCGGCTGATTGTGAACAATCTGATCCTGACTGCCGACCGCGTGCAGAAACAGCGCGACTTTTACCTGCTGGACGTGGACCTGTCTGAAGTGATTGAGCAGGCGTTGAACAACCTGTCCTCAATGGCCGAGGCGCGGAACGTGCGGGTGGATGTGGACGTGGACCCTCATTTGCCCCTGGTGCGCGGCGACCAGCAGCGGCTGACGGAGGCGATTCAGTATCTGCTGCACAACGCCATTAAGTTCAACAAGATCGGCGGAGAGGTAACGGTTGAGTGCGGCGCCGACGGCCACGAAATTTACCTGCACATCCGGGATAGCGGCGTGGGCATTCGGGCCGACAGGCTGCCGGAGGTCTGGCAGGGGCTGGCAGAGCTATCGATAGCGGGCGAAAAGGGCGGCATGCCACGCCTGGGGCTGGTGCTCGCGCGCTTCATTGTGCGCGCTCATGGTGGGCGCGTGGAGGCCAGCAGCGAATATGGCTCGGGCAGCACCTTTTCTGTCTACCTGCCGATGGCCAGCAACGAATAATCGATGAATTTCACGACCCCCCTGGCTTTACTACTGCTGTTGTCCCTGCCTTACTTTGTGTGGCTGGGCCGGCCGCGCAGCCGCGCGCGACGCCACCTGCGGCAGTGGGCCAGCCTGATTTTGCGGCTGCTGATTGTGGCTCTGATCGTCCTCAGCCTGGCGGGCGCCCAGATTGTGCGCGCGGCCGACGAGCTGGCAGTGGTCTTTCTGGTCGATGCCTCCGATTCGATTCGTGATGAGCAGCTAGAGGCGGCGGAGGCGTATGTGCGGCAGGCGGTGGAAGGGATGGGACCTGATGACCAGGCGGCGGTGGTGCTCTTTGGCGCCAACGCGCTGGTTGAGCGCCCCATGAGCGGCCTTGCCGAGCTGGCGCCGGTGACATCGGTGCCGCAACGGCTGCAAACAGACCTGGACGAAGCGGTGCGCCTGGGGCTGGCCCTGTTCCCGGCCGGCAGCGCGCGGCGCATGGTGATTCTGAGCGATGGCGCGGCCACGGTGGGCGATCCTCTGGCTACGGCGCGGCTGGCCGCCGCCTCGGGGGTGCAGATAGATTACGTCTCGTTGGCCGGCGTCTCGACGGGCGAGATGGTCGAGGCGTTGATTCAGGACGTCAGGGCGCCTACGCGGGTGATTGAAGGCCAGAGCTTCAACGTGGATATCACGGTGCTCAGCAACAGCAATATGGCGGCGACGCTGCGCATCCTGGCCGGGGGCCGGCTGGTGCACGAAAGAACCGAGCAGCTACGGAACGGCATCACTAACATCCCCGTGCAATTGCGCGCGACGCAGCAAGAGTTTGCGCGCTACACGGTGGAGCTGGTACCGGAGCAGGATACCTATTACCAGAACAACCGGCTGGCCTCATTTACCGAAGTGGCCGGGCCGCCACGCGTGTTGCTGGTGGCAGCGGAGCAGAGCGAGGACGATGAAGGCAATGTGACGCCGGACGAGTCGGTGGCGCTGCAACAGGCGCTGGAAGAAGCCGGTCTGCTGGTGGAGCGCCTGACGCCGGCGGAGCTGCCTGCTTCGCTGCCTGAATTGAGCAACTACGCCACCATTGTGCTGGTGGATGTAAACGCGGCGCAGTTGCACCCGCGCAAGATGGATGCGCTGCAGACGTATGTGCGCGACCTGGGCGGTGGGTTGGTCGCCGTGGGCGGGCCGCAGAGTTATGGCATGGGTGGTTACTATGGCACGCCGCTGGAAGAAACGCTGCCGGTGGATATGCAAATCAAGGACCAGGAGCGATTCCCCTCCGTGTCGATTGCCATCGTCATCGACCGCTCGGGCAGTATGGCGATGCCCGAAGGGGGCCTGACAAAAATCCAGCTTGCGGACGAAGCAGCGGTGCGCGTGGTGGAGCTGCTGAACGATTTTGACGAGATCACCGTCATTCCGGTCGATACGGTGCCCAGCAACGTGATCGGCCCCGTTTCGGCCGCCGATAAAGGCCCTATCATCGATGCCATCCGGCAGATTGGGGCAGGCGGCGGCGGCATCAACGTGCGCACCGGCGTGCAGGCGGCGGCCGATGCGCTGGCCGGCAGCGCACACCAGGTAAAACATATCATCGTGCTGGCCGACGGCGCGGACTCTAACGAAAAACCGGGCGTGCCGGAGCTGATTGAAGGGCTGGTGGCGGAAGGGGTCACCGTCTCAATGGTTGCCATTGGGGACGGCCCGGACGTGGTCTGGTTGCAGGAGATGGCCGAGCTGGGGCAGGGTCGCTTTCACCTGACGTTGGAGGCCGCCAACCTGCCACAGATTTTCACGCAGGAGACGACCTCGATTCAGCGCAGCTATCTGGTGGAGGAGCGTTTCTTCCCCACGCAGTCCGCCCCCAGCCCCATCCTGGCTACTATCCAGCAGGTTCCGCCGCTCTATGGCTACGTGGGGGCCAGCCCGAAAGCAGCGGCGCAGGTGATTCTGGAGACGCACATGGGCGACCCCTTGCTGGCGAGCTGGCAATATGGCCTGGGTCGCGCGGTGGCCTGGACATCAGATGCCACAGGCCGTTGGGCAAGGGATTGGGTACGCTGGGAAGGGTTCCCCAGGTTCTGGGCGCAGGCCGTGCGCTGGACCATAACCGAGGGGCGGGAGAACAACGTGGAGACGGTGGTGAACCTGGAGGGCGAGGAGGCCACGCTGACCACTGACATCCGTTCCAACGAGGGCGGCTTTCTCAACGAGCTGGCGCTGGAGGCCAACGTGGTTGGCCCCAACGGCGAAGTCAGCGCCGTTACGATGCAGCAAATAGCGCCGGGACGCTA
>CAZRTM010000054.1:24017-26237 GCA_964602995.1 uncultured Ardenticatenaceae bacterium | reverse complement strand
GACCTGGTCTCCACACAATTCCAGGAGATGGTGGAGCTGGCCATCACAGGTTCCCTGCCGCCAGAGGCTGCTGCTTATCGTGCTGCAGAGCGCATTGCGGGCATCACAGGGTTGGCGCTATCCGAAGAAGTGCCATTCGCCATCTAAGAGCAACATTGTTCTCCTTGACAACAGAGCCATAAATTGTTTATGCTTTTCCTAAATTTGTAATTATAAAGTTATATAATGATAGGTCACTGCTCGTATGAGAACGCGATTTCAAGTCGCACCATATCTACTGGTCCTACCAGCGCTCCTCACACTGCTGTTCCTATTCATCTACCCCATCTTCTGGAATGGCTGGCTTTCCCTGCACGACGTCACCTTCGGTAATTTCACGCAGGATTGGACGTTCACCGGCCTCCAGAACTACCTCGCTCTTCTGCGCGACACCATCTTCCCTGGAGAATTCAACGAATCACTGCTCGTAAGCCTTAAGTTCGTTGGCGGCAGCATTGTGGGCCAATTCGTTCTGGGTCTGGCGCTGGCCCTGGCGCTCAACCATGTCACATATGGGCGCAACTTGTTTCGTATGCTCATCGCCCTGCCCTGGATCCTCTCCGAGCTGGTCGTCGCCTACATCTGGCTCTACATGTACCAGCCGGCGGGCACGCTGAACAACCTTCTAGGGGTGTTCGGCATCGAACCGCTGCGCTGGCTGAGCACCACCCAGACCGCCATCTGGGCGCTTGTGCTCACCAACATCTGGTTTGGCACCCCCTTCACCATGCTCACGATGGGCTCCGCACTGACCACCATTTCGCCCGAGTTACACGAGGCAGCCATTGTGGATGGCGCGTCGCGCTGGCAGGATTTCCGCCGCATCACCTGGCCTCTCATTGCCCCCTTTGCCGCCCTCAATCTGATCCTGATTACGATGTGGACCGTTAACCTCTTCGCCCTGCCGCTGGCCATGACCAACGGCGGTCCGCTCTATGCCACGACGACCACCTCGTTATACATGTACCGTCATGCCTTTGAATTCGGCAACTTCTCTGTCGGATCGGCCATCGGCGTCATGCTTTTCATCCTCAACATCGTGGCCGCTGCCTTCTATGTGCGCATGTTGAGGAGCGCTGACTGATGGATACGATTGGCGAACCAACGCTCACCCAGTCTCCAGACAGGGCGCAGGCCAACCGTTCCGGTGTGCTGGCCCGCAGGAAAGCGAACCTGAGCCAGTTCCTACTTTACCTCTTCCTGGTTCTTTACGCCCTCGCTGTGTTGCTGCCCGTGGTTATTATCATTTCCGCTTCTCTCAATCCCGGCGGCATCCCGCGCCTTTTGCCCCAGGAAGTAACGTTCCAACACTACCGGCGCATCGCAGAAAACGCGCAGTTGGTCCAGGGGCTGATCAACAGTTTCATCGTCGGCATCGCCAGCACAGTGCTATCGGTCGTCATCAGCGCTCTGGCCGGATACGCCTTCTCCCGCTATGAATTTCGCGGCCGTCGCCTGCTCATGGGCGTCGTCCTCGGCATTTTCATGATTCCCGTCACCGTCAACATCATCCCCCTTTACACCATGTTGCAGCGGCTGGAGTGGCTCAACACCTACCAGGGTCTGGTTGTTCCCTACCAGGCTTTGATCCTGCCACTCAACGTCTGGCTGCTCAAGAACTTCTTCGACACCATTCCTCGCGACCTGGAGGAAGCTGCGCTGGTCGATGGCGCCAACCGCTTTACCGCCTTCTGGCGCGTGACGCTGCCCCTCACCTGGCCGGGCCTGGCCGTCGCCAGCATCTTCGCCTTCCGCTTTAGCTGGAATGACTTTGTCTTCGCCGCAACCTTCACCTCAACCGCCAGCAGGCGCACATGGCAGGCCGTCCTCTACACCTTCCTCGGCGCACAGCGCAGCGACTGGGGCCTACTCACCGCCGGCGTCGTCGTCGGGATGCTGCCTGTCGCGCTGATGTTCATTTTCTTCCAACGTCAATTCATCACAGGGCTGACGGTGGGGAGTGTGAAGTAAAGAGTCACGTTTTTAATGACGTAAGACGTTCACGAGGAGTAAAGAGATGAAGAAACTTTACCTTTTGACCACAGCCTTACTGGTCCTGACTCTGCTACTTGCCGCCTGTGGCGGCGAAGGCGCTGTCGAGACGGAGGAACCCGGGCCTGTCGAAACACCTCTGGGCGGGGAAGAGCCGGCCGGTGATGAGGAGCCTTCCGCCGATGAAGA
>CAZRTM010000054.1:22460-23917 GCA_964602995.1 uncultured Ardenticatenaceae bacterium | reverse complement strand
GAAGCGCCAGCCGGTGGCGAGCGCGAGACAGTTACCCTCTCCATGATTTTCGTCACCCCTGCCGAGCGCTGGCAATTCCTGCTCGACGAAGCAGAGCCGGTTTTTGAAGAAGAGCACCCCGACATCGACGTGCAAATTGACGCTCAGTTCCTGCCCTTTGCCGACCGCCTGACTCAGTTGCGAGCAGCAGCCACTGCAGGCACGCCACTGGACATCGTCTCGCTAGACCAGCCTGAAGTCGGCGACTTTGCCGCGGCCGGCTTCACCACCGACCTCACAGAATGGATCGAGCGCGATATGGACGGGCTTTCCAATTACCTTCCGGCGCACCGTGAGGCCACCCGTTTCGAGGGTAACTGGCACGCCATCTGGGTTTTCACCGACGCCCGGCTGCTCTGGTATTACCAGGACCTCGTTGACGAAGCGGGCATCGACCCGGCAACAGATATGACCACCTGGGACGGCTACATTGAGAGCTGCCAGGCGCTGGACGAGGCCCTTTCTGACCAGGGTATCGAAGGGTGCCTGCTCATTGGCCAGCCCTGGGTCGCTGACTGGACCATGCCCTATGCCTGGATGGAGGGCGGTGACCTCGGCTACTACGTCAATCCCGATCTAGCCGAAGCGCAGGGTGCAGCTGACCCCTGGATTCCGGCCTTCGACAGCCAGGCCTGGGTAGACGCCCTGACCTTTACCCACGACCAGGTAGAGGCGGGCATTGACCCCTTCACTGAGCACCAATTCGGCCAGGCCTTTGCGGCCCGGCGCTTCGCCACCTGGCTGGGAGGCACCTGGGTCTATGGCGTCGTTCAGGATGCCGATTTGGACCTCAGCAACATTGGCGTTGTCGGCGCCTTCCCCACACCTTCTGAAGACGTGGAAACAGCGACGATGGCCGGTGGCTGGTCTCTGGCCATTCCCAGCACATCGGAAAACCCCGAGCTGGCCTGGGAATTCCTGAGCACAATGCTGCGGCCGGAAATAATGGGTGAAATGCAGGTTCGTTTCGGCGAGCTGCCTACGCAGGAAAACATCGCTCAAGAGTTCGAGGATCAGTTTGCCGAATTCTGGAACGAAGGCGGCATCGACCGCTGGGCACAGCTGCAGTCGCTGCAGGAGCATGCCTATGGCCGGCCCAGCTTCCCCACCTGGCCTCAAATCAGCTCCGCCATCACCACCATGGTGCAATCGGTCATGTTTGAAGGCGCCGATCCCGCCGCAGCCGCCGCCACCGCCCAACAGACGGCTCTTATCGAAGTGCTGGGCTGGCCCGAAGGCACGACGGTTGAGCTACACGACGATGCCGATGGCAGTTGTGAACACGCCGATGGAGACTGGCTCTTCGCCGCCGTCACCCCCGGCCAGCGCGACGCTGACGCCAACGGCGACGGCAATCTCTGCAGTCATGTAAATCTACCATGAGCCGTAGACCGTGAACCGTAAGCCGTGAACCGTAA
>CAZRTM010000054.1:0-22360 GCA_964602995.1 uncultured Ardenticatenaceae bacterium | reverse complement strand
CCGTAAGCCGTGAACCGTAAACCGTTATGGTCTCTATCCTGATCGGTTTACGGCTCACGGCTCACCGGCTACGGATTACCGATTACGGATAACCGATTACGGACCACCGGCTCACCCATAACCATGCCCTCTTCTCCCTCAATTACCGTTGCCGCCGTCCAAATGACCTCCGTCCTGGGCGATAAGCAAGCCAACTTGCAGCGCGCGACTTCTCTGCTGGCGTCGCTTGATGGTCGGGCGCAGATTGCCTGTCTGCCTGAGATGTTTAACACCGGTTATAACCTGCCGGCACTCGGCGAGGAAATATTTGCGCTGGCGGAGACGATTCCCGGCGACACTACGGCGGCGCTGGGCCAAATGGCGCGCGAAAACAGAGTCGCCATCGTCGCCGGCATCGTGGAACGGGACGAAGAGGTCAGCAGCCTGCTTTATGACACCGTTGTCTTGCTCGACGAAATAGGCGAACTCGCCGGCATCTATCGTAAGACCCACCTCTATCCGGCCGAAAACGGCTACTTTACACCGGGCAATCGCCTTCCAGTCTTTACGCTGGCAGGCGTGAAAGTCGCCGTCGCCACCTGTTTCGAGCACGCCTTTCCTCAAATCTTCACCACGCTGGCGCTGCGTGGGGCGCAGGTCGTCTTCAATCCCTCCGCCGTGCCCGTCGGCTATGGTTATCTACAAGACGTGCGTATTCCAGCGCGGGCGCAGGATAACCAGTTGTTTGTCGTCGCCGTCAACCACGTGGGAAGCGAAGGAGACGTGACCTACTGTGGCGGCAGCCAGATTGCCGACCCCCGTGGCGAGCTGCTGGCCCGCGCCTCCGACAGCGCCGAGGATGTTATCACAGCCGAGTTGCCGTTCCAGCTAATCTGGGACCAACGCCGCCAGGAGCCTATCTTCCGCGGCTTCCGGCCCGAACTTTACCGTCCGCGCTACGAGTAGTCATATGGACCATACCGCGCTTCTGACCAAAGCCCAGACCGTCCTGCGCCACAATGACACCGGTCTCTTCATCAAGCCCGGTCCCGGCCAATACCCGCACCAGTGGAACTGGGATGCCGCTTTTATTGCCATTGGCCTGGCGCACTACGACCGTCCGCGCGCCGAAGCCGAAATACGCGCACTGCTGCAAGGCCAGTGGCGCAACGGCATGGTGCCGCACATCGTCTGCCACGATAGAGCGGCTGACTACTTCCCCGACCCTCAATTCTGGCAGATTGAAAGCTCCGGCCAGGCGCCACGGCTGCCCACATCCGGCATCACGCAGCCCCCGGTGCTGGCCACGGCCGTGCGGCTGATGCATGAGCGCGCCCCAGACCACGCCGCGTCGCTGGCCTTCGTGCGCCAGATTTACCCGGCGCTGCTGGCGTGGCATCGCTGGCTCTACGCCGCTCGTGATCCGCACGGCACGGGACTGGTAGCCATCATTCACCCCTGGGAATCGGGCACAGACAACGCCACCCGCTGGACAGAGCCAATGCGCCGCATCAAGCCCACCAACCTGCCACCCTACCAGCGGCGCGATAGGCAGCACGTTGCCAGGGATGAGCGCCCCACTGACGCCGACTACGAATGCTACATCTACCTCATCGACCACTTCCGCCGTGCCGCCTACAATGCCAGCAACCTTTACGAGACATCCCCCTTTCTGGTTCAGGACCTCCTTTTCAACGCCCTGCTGCACCGCGCCAACCAGGACTTGCGCGCGTTAGCCCTGGAGTTGGGAGAACCGCCGCAAGAACTCGACATCTGGTTACAACGCACGCACGACGCTTTCTCTAACCGTCTGTGGCACGAGGAAGCCGGCCTCTACTTCGATTACGACCTCCGCGCAGGAACATCGCTCCGGGACAACAACTGCGCCACCTTCATCCCCCTCTTCGCCGGCCTGTGCAGCGAAGACGTCGCCCGCCGCTTGCTCCAGGAACACCTGCTGAACCCAGAAGAATACGCGCCAGATAAACAGACGCGCTACTTTTTACCTTCGGTCGCTAAAAACAACCCGCTCTGGGAGCCACGTCGCTACTGGCGCGGGCCCATCTGGATCATCATCAACTGGATGGTGCTGCACGGGCTGCGGCGTTATGGGTACGACGAGCTGGCCGCTCAAATCCGGCGACACACCCTGGAGCTGGTCAGTGAACAGGGCTTCTATGAGTATTACGATCCCCGCGACGGTACGGGCGCCGGTTCGCCCCATTTCTCCTGGTCGGCGGCGCTGACCATCGACCTGCTTGCCGAAGAAATGGACGTGTCAACGGTCTAAGGGTGGCCTCCTTTAGACTCACTTGCTTCAGCAACAACAACGCGCTCAGGCCACCAGCAAGCAGGAGCGTCGCCACTGTTATGCGCTTCCCCAGCTCAAACAGCGGCGATTCAAAGCGCATTTCAATCTCATGCGTACCCGGCCCCACCATCACCCCGCGAAAAGCGTAATTAACCTTCCACACCGGGACCGGTTTGCCATCCACTGTAGCTTTCCACCCTGGATAGTAAAGCTCGTTAAAGATGATCATCAACCGCGAGCCGCTCTGCACCGTGGCGCGCACCACGTCTGGTTCATAATCGGTAAACGCCCCTTCAAATTCCGCACTCCCTGCTTCGGCGCTCTGCAAGGCCACCAGCAAAGGCTTATGCCCGTGCTCGCTTTCACCATTCGCAGCGGCCGAGGTCTGAACAGTCACCACCGCCCTCTGCCCCGGATTGAAGGACGGCGAGCTAATGGCCTCAAGCGCTTCCTTGTCGGAGTAGGTAAGCTGAATGGCGGGAGCGGCATAGATGCGGGGCAGCGTTCCCCGCTCCCGGTAGAGGTAAGCGTGACCACTACTTTGCACCAGCTCATAGCGATTGCTCTCCAACAGCCTGGTGGTGGCGTAGTAGCCGGCGCCCAGGAAGCGGCGTCCGGCGCCATCGGGCAAATCAAGCAGCAATTCCACTGCCTCGTGCTCTTCACCATTGGTCACATGTCTCAACGTGGGAACGAGGTAATTGGGTGGTTCGCGCAGACCATCCACACGCACTTCATCCGCTTCTGGCCTTAACTGTGCCAGGGGATGATTGGGATCATACAGCTCCTCCACCGGCTGCGGCCGCACCAGTGGCCTGGCGAACAGTAACAGCTCGAACAGAGCCACGCCCAGAACCAGGTGAGACCACACAGGTTGGATACGCCACGGACGTCTGGCCGTGACCCACAGCAATAGCAGGACGAGCAACATCGACATTGTTGCCGTACGCAAGGTGAAGCTAAAGCCATTCAGGATCACGTCGCGCACGTACTCTCGCAACTCGCTGGCGGCAATAACTTCCCGCCCCACTAACAACCAGATAACAGACAACCCAAGCGTGACGAAGACAAAACCAGCCCATCGCGCTCGCACGCGCTCAATGACCTCCTGTGTTTGCGGCAGGGTTAAATTGCGCCAGACATAGTCCAGACTGATTCCGGCAAGGGCGCTGATCGCAAACGACCAGAGCAACAAGAAGCGGCCTGGACTGCGGAAATAGGGCGCTATCTCTTGCAACAATAGATAGAGCGGGTTGATGCTGCCCATGCCCATTATAAGGCCGAACAAGCCCAGCCCCAGCAAGTAGCGAGTACGCAGGTCCAGGCCGCGGCTTCTGCAGCGCAGAAGTAAGCCCACCGCAATGACGACCATGGTAACCATGCCGGCGAAGATAGATTTTTCCCAGAACAGCTCCTTGCCGCCTACGTCCACAGCGTCCACTACCGAACTCATATCGACCCAGAGATAGGGGAAGAAGATGGTAAACAGCTCGTGCGGGTACAACGAATCCCGGGTCATCAATTCGGTGACGACGCCTGCCTCCCCCTTCCCGCGGCTGGTCTGCGACAACCACTCCAGGAAGGGCGCCAGTTGGATGGCAACCAGCCCTAACGCCAGAACAGCAACGCCCAGGCTGGAGAGCGCGGCCCACCCAACGTCATCCCATCGCCGCTCCCGGATGCGCTGCCCGGCAAAGGCAATGAAATAGGAGCCGGGAACGAGCAACGCAATCAGGCTCATCTGCGGGTGCCCGCCCAGGACGGTGAGCGCCGTCAACAGGGCGACGACCAGCAGCGACCACCAGGAACGCTTTAACAGCAGACGCCGGTACGCCAGCAGCAGCCAGCCAATCCAGGCGATGCTGTGTATGACGCTGATATGCCCGGCAAAGACGCGGGGAATCAGCGAGCCGGAGAGCATAAAGGTCAGCGCGCCAAACATCGCTCCCACAGGCCGCACCTTCCAGTCACGCAACAGCCAGTAAAGGCCCAGCCCGGCGACATAGAGATGCAGCACCATGTCCCAGTTGAACATGGCCACGGGCGACAGTAGCTCACGCAACAACATCAGCGGCGGGTAGAAGATGCCAATCTGAATTTTGCTGAGGGTCGGCGATCCGCCCCCGAAATAGGGGTTCCACAAGGCCAGGCCATCACCAGATAACTCCTCGCGCAACACTGTCTCGTGTGCGAAGAAGTAGTCGATGTCCAGCTTATAAGCAAAGCCGCTTTCGAAGAACAGGGGGCCGGCGAACAGGATGAGCAGGACGGATAATAGAGCGACTGAGTAGCCAACGTCGGACCAGGATAGCAGCCGCCCCATATTTCTCGAATCTTTCCAATACATAAAATGGAACGTCAGGGTACCAGATCTATTCTGTTAAACACCTTTTCCATTGTGATCGCAGCGTAGAGAAGATTCAAGTAGGGGGAGGAGAATTGTAACTTTATTATACCTCTGGTAAAAGGCAGAAAAACCGGGCCGGTGGCCTATTGCGCCACCGGCCCGGCTCCTGACTCTCTAAATCAGACTGTACTATTTGGCGTGCGACCTAAGCGGCAATCGCCTCACGTTCCTCAGGCTTACCTTCGGCCAGGCCACGCCCTTCGTTAACAGCCCGCACCTTCTCCAGCGGCACCTTAGGCTGGCGGTCATAGGTCAGCAAGCCGTTAATCTCCTGCTCCACGTCGCAGAACTGCGTATAACAGAAGCCCTGCACCAGCTCAGATTCCAGCAGCGCGCCAACCAGCCCCGCATACGCCTCCAGGAATTCCTCGGCGTTGGCAGCGCGGCTATAGCCCCACCCTTCTTCATCGCGTGAGCGGAAGGCAACACCACCAAACTCAGTCACAAAGATAGGCTGGCCCTGGTATTCAAAGCCCGGCACGTAGAGGTGTCGTTCCGATGGGCGGAAGGCCAGAACCTCGTTCAGATCGCTATAGCGCGCAGCCATCAGCGCCGGGTCGTCACAGTAGTCGTGAACCGTGCACAGATCGGAGTGCACGTGTTCCCAACCGTCATTGGCCATCACCGGGCGCGTTGGGTCCATCGCCTTTGTCTGATAATAAAGCGCCAGTAGGAATTGGCTCTGCCGCGCATCGTCCTTCAGGCGCGGCACACCCCAGCTCTCATTTAGCGGCACCCAGGCCACAACACTGGGATGGTTATAGTCCCGTTCGACCACAGCCTGCCACTCGGCCATCAGCCGCGCCATCGCCGCATCAGAGAAGTGGTAGGAGTTGGCCATTTCGCCCCACACCAGCAAGCCCAAGCGGTCGGCCCAATAGAGATAGCGCGGATCTTCCACTTTTTGGTGCTTGCGCACGCCGTTGAACCCCATTTCCAACACCAGCTCCACGTCACGGCGAATGGCGGCGTCGGTTGGCGGCGTCAGCAGCCCATCCGGATAGTAGCCCTGGTCCAACACCAGCTTCATCGTATAAGGTTCGCCGTTCAGCAGTACCCTGCCTTCGGAAATGGCCACTTCGCGCATACCGAAGTAGCTATGTACTTCATCAACAGCTTCTCCGGTTGGGCTATTATCCTGATCCAGACGTATCGTCACGTCGTATAGATTAGGCGCTTGTGGCGACCACAGGTGCAGCTCATTCAGCGCCACCAGCGCACTGCCCTCGCCTTCCTTCAGCTCCAGCCAGGCAGAGGCCACCGGCTTGCCCTCAAAGCTGATCTCCAGCTCCACAATACCGCTCACGGTCACACCGGTATAGCAATGCACCTCAACCGCCTGTTCGTCAAGGCGTGGTGTGAAGCGCACGCGTTCCAGATGTACCGGCGCCACCGGCTCCAACCATACCGGCTGCCAGATACCGCTGCTACCGGTGTAGAAAATCCCTTCTGGCTGCTCCTTCCAATACTGCTTACCACGAGGTTGGCTGCGGTCAGTGGCGATATCTTCCACGCGCACCACAACCTCGTTCTCTTCTGCCAGGAATGGCGTAATGTCGGCGTGGAACGGCGTGTGTCCGCCTTCGTGCTGCGCCACCATCTGCCCATTGACCCAGACCCAGGCCCGGTAATCAACAGCGCCGAAATGCAACAACACGTTACGTCCAGCCCACGATTGCGGCGCCTGGAATGAGCGCCGGTACCACAGAACATTATGGAATTCACGATTGCCCAACCCGCTCAGCTCGCTCTGATAAACGAAAGGCACCGTGATGGATAGGGGAAAGTCGTGCTTTTGTGCCGCGTCAAACCAGCGCTCGACCAGCCCAACGTTTTCGTCGTCAAAGGCAAATTCCCACGTTCCGTTCAGCGTCTGCCATTCAGCACGCCTGAATTGAGGCCGAGGATATTCAGAGCGGGGTACGTTTCTCGTCTTCATAATAAGCAATTGGGGCCTACCCCATTGCATCAGGCAATCAGGCAGGCATATTAAGTTACTTACCTTATCCAGGGCTGATCGCGGCCTAAGAACCTCTTCCCGTTCATTGGCTCGCCAGCCACCACCCAAATACAGTTACAAACACCGTGGCAGCCCCCCCATGTTACAGGGGCACAGTGTGTATTTGCACCGATCTTACAAAACCAATTGAGCAAAGTCAACAGGATTCTGATCATATTTAACATGAATCTACTGTTTTCTGTTGACGACAAACAGAATGACTCTTATATTAAATTTAAGTCGTTTCTCGTTTTGAAGGGTTATATGAATCCGGCAGAAAGACAACAGCAGATATTACGTGAGATTGATCAGATTGAAGATGACCTGATCCCGCATCTCAGCCAGAAGTACGGCGTCTCTGAAATGACAATCCGCCGTGACCTGAAAGCGCTGGAGGAAACGGGGCACATTATTCGCACACGCGGTGGCGCAGTGCGCTGGAGGCCGCCAAAGAGTGACCTGATGGCCAGCGAGTGGCGGGACCGGCAGCAGAAAGCCCACCGTCGCAAAGCGGCCATTGCGCGCTATGCTGCGCGGCAATTGGTGAACGAAGGAGATATTATCGCCCTCGAAGGCGGCACCACGGTCACAGCTATGGCTGAATACCTGGCTCACCATGAAAACCTGACCGTCGTCACCAACGGCCACTTCACCACCTCCGCTCTGATGCACTGGCTGCCGCCCACCAACAATATCATTTGCACCGGCGGCATCCTGCAGCCCCAAACTGGGACCTTCGTTGGCCCCGTCACGCGGCGCTTCTTACAAGATTTCCACGGGCGTCGCACCTTCCTCTCTGCCCGCGGCCTGAGCCTGGAGGCCGGTTTCACCGATCCTCAGATGGTTGAGATTGAAGTCAAACAGCAGATGGCGGCAGCCGTGAGTGAGGTGATCATGCTCATTGACAGCAGCAAATTCGGCGTTAACTCCCTGATGACCGTGCTGCCGCTGGACCAAATCACCACCCTGGTAACCGACAGCCAGGCTCCCGGCGATATGCTCGACGCACTACGTGCCAGAGGCGTCGAGGTCATCATTGCCCCTGATTCACGCTAATCAGGAGTAGCCTCCGCATCGATGGCAAAGAAGAAGTAAAAAGAACTTAGATGCAAAAGCTTGCCTTTCGCGGTACACTGTCCATTAGTCACAGTCGCGTCTGGACGGGAAGAAGCGTAACTCATAGGCTCTCAGTTGCATGAACGTACTGCCGATCATGTGCCTTCTGCCCTACCCTTAACAAATACCCTGGCGAGCAATGCAGCTAATACTAACCTCTGAACAAGAAGCCATTATCCATCACCCTCAAGGCAGCCACGCGCGAGTGCTGGCCATCGCCGGCTCTGGCAAGACAACCACCCTTGTCCACCGCCTCAAGCACCTCGTCATGGAGGAAGATGTATCCCCAGATAAGGTGCTGGTTCTGATGTTCAACCGGTTGGCGCGCAGCCAGTTTGGCCAAAAACTGGCTACCAGCGGACTGCCGCCCCATTTGCAGCCAAAAATTTACACGTTCCACGCCTTCGCCTTCCGCTTCATCAACGTTATGGTGCGTTCAGGGCAAATCCCTCGCTACACCGATTTGTGGGTGGGCGAAAGAAGCGAGCTTTACCGCATCTACCTGGGGCGCGCGATTGAAAACCTTGAGCGACGAGGACTTATCCCCCCTGACAAAGTGGGAGCGGCCGATGTCATGCGGGCCATCAGCCTCTGGAAAGGATCGATGATTCCGCCAGAGCGTGCTGGCTATCGCGGCAACTCCATCATCCCCCTGGTTTACGGCGAATTTGAGAAGCTACGCATCCAACAGAAGGCGCTGACATTTGAAGATTTTGTGCCGACTGCTGTTCGACTCTTGCTCCATAGCGAGGAACTGCGCAACCAATGGTGTGAGCGCATGGATCATATCATTGTCGATGAGTACCAGGATGTGAACTACGCTCAGCAACAGTTGCTAAAGCTGCTTGCCGGCCAACGCGCGGACATGATGGTTGTAGGTGATGATGACCAGACCATTTACGAGTGGCGCGGCGCCCGGCCCAATTACATCATCCAGGCTTTCAAGGATGATTTCCCGACTAAGGAACAAAACGATTACAACCTCACGCGCTCATTTCGCTTTGGACCCTTACTGGCGCAATCGGCTTATAACACAGTGCGCCTTAACAAATACCGCGTATCTAAGAAAGTTTTGGCGCACAATATTGCTCGCGATGGCGATATTGTCCTCTACCAGGCGGCTCCCTATGGAACTGTGGATACGACCAAGGAGATGATGGACCGCATCCTCCTGCTTGTCATACAGGAAAAGGTGCCGCCGCACGAAATTGCGATCCTTTGCCGGCTCTACGCGCAACTGGCACCCATTGAAATGGAATGTCTCACCCGCAAAATCCCCTACCGTGTTCTGGGGCAAAACCCGTTCTTCAAGCGGCAGGAAAATGTGACGCTACGCCACTATTTTGACGTGGCGCGCGCTCTGGAGCAGCGGGTGACAAAGGCACTGGTGGATAAAGTCCTGAACATTGCGAACAAACCCACTCGCTATCTACCGCGCCGCATGCTCGAAAGGGCGTTGGATGGCGGCCGGTTGTACGATCAGACTGTTCGCGATGTCCTGGAACGTCTCATTCTAAGTTCTGAGAGCACTCTTAGCCACCGACAAAGAGACGAGCTTGACTTTTTCCTGGAGCTTCTTAGCCGAATCGCCGAACGCGTTGAGGAAGAACCAAACTGGAAAGCAGGAGATGCTCTACAATGGCTGGTAGATGCTCTGGATTATATGAGCTATTTTGACGACTATTACGGTCCAGGCGAGACTTCCTACGACCGCCAGTCCTCAGTTCTCTCTTTTCTCAGCTTCGCCCGCTATACCGGTCTCTCAGTGACCAACTTCCTCGAATACCTGGACAAGCTGGACACTACCCAGGGAAAGCCAGAGGCCCAACAACTATTAATGACCTCGATTCACCGCACAAAAGGATTGGAGTGGGATTACGTTTTCCTGCCTCAGGTGCGCGAAGGCTTCATTCCCTGCCTGGTTCACGATCAGGACCAGATCTACGATATTGCAGGAGAAGTGGAGACGGGCGCCCTTTCGCCGGTTGTCGAGAGCGAGCGGCGACTGTTCTATGTGGCCATTACCCGTGCGCGCCGCGAGGTGCACATCCAGGCCCCTTTACCGGATAAGGAAAGCCATATGCTTCCCTCCCGTTTTATCGAAGAGGTGCAACGCGATGCCACCCGCAACTTAATGGGTGCAGTCCAGGCCATTGCCGCCGAATCCACAGTTGACGAAGATACCCTCCTCAACAGTTTGCGCCGCCACGGTACCTTCCGCCATATTACGGACTTGATTGTGGCTCATTACCTGCCAGGGATTGCCGGTCAACAGCTCGTTGAACGCGCCAGGCAACTCCTGGATGAGATTGAACCGAGAGTTTTTGATTACCAGCTCAACTATATGACGCCTGGCGCTCCATTACAGGAGAAAGGCGGAGACACCTCTAGTATCTGGCAGGTTTGGGAGGAGCTGAAATCACAACTTGAAACTTATGGTAAAAGAATCGCTAAAGATAAAACCATAGGGACGCAGGAAGGGTCTGATCTATCTACTACATGATAAGATTCGCCCCTCATCACAATTCCCTTTCTACATCCGCTCTCATAGCATAAAATAGCGCCATGACAGACATCCCCATCTATACCATCGGCTACGGCACACGTGAGATTGACGATCTGCTCGCCGTCCTCAAGGCCAACGATATCGCCTTTCTACTGGACGTCCGCTCCAAACCCTACTCCCGCTACAAGCCTGACTTCTCGAAAGACGCCCTGACCCATCACCTGGAACAAGCGGGTGTGCGCTATGTCTATATGGGCGATACGTTGGGCGGCCAGCCGGAAGATCCTGACTGCTACAGCGACGGCAAGGTTGACTACGCGAAAGTCGAGCAGAAAGCGTTTTACATGCAAGGGATTGAGCGGCTGCAAAAAGCGTACGACCAGAAGCTGCGCGTGGCCCTCATGTGCAGCGAGGGTAAACCTGAAATGTGTCACCGCACTAAGCTCATTGGTCAGACTCTGACCTCTCTGGATATTCCCGTGATGCACATTGACGAAGCTGACCAGCTTATCAGTCAGGCCGACGTCCTGCTGCGCCTCAACAAAGGCCAGCCCAGCCTTTTCGGCGACGATTTCCAGGAGTTCACCTCGCGCAAGCGCTACCAGGAGGACGCTGAGTGACCGGACAAGAGCAAGGCGTTAACGTAAAAGTTGTCACCACCGGCGTTTACGGCTTTTCGGAAGAGGAGTTCTTCCAGGCCCTGCAAGAAGCTGGCGTGGACACCTTCGTCGACATCCGCCAGCGGCGCGGGTTGCGTGGATCCACCTATGCCTTCGCCAACAGCAAGCGGCTCCAGGAACGCCTGGCCGAGCTGGGCATCCGCTATTTACACTACAAAGAGCTGGCGCCAACGAAAGAAGTCCGCCAACGGCAGCAGGAGGCCGACAAGACCAGCCGCACCGCCAAACGGCAGCGCACCGGCCTCAGCCAGGCCTTCGTCGACGCCTACCACGAGGAGATTCTCGACAATTTTGACCCTCAGACATTGCTGGACGCCCTGCCGCCAGAGGCCAGGGTTATCGCCCTCTTTTGTGTGGAGCGGGAGCCAGAAGCGTGCCACCGGTCGCTGGTGGCCCAGAAACTGCACAACGAACTCAACCTGACCGTGGAGCACATCACACCATGAAAGTAGTCATCGTAGCCAAAACGCGCATGGGTCGTGGCGCCTGCATTGGCGGCATCACCTTCGACGGCCGTTCTGTGCGTCTCATCGCCCCCGACCAGGAATGGAATGAGCAGTTTAACCAGGAATATAACATCGGCGATGTGTGGGAGCTGGAGTACGGCGAGCCGCAGAACCTGCTCCCACCGCACGTGGAAAACATCGTCGTGCACAAGAAACGCCGCCTGCCGGCCATTGACAATCTCGTCGCCTTCATCGAGCGCCAGATGCCACCCGTTGCAGGCGGCCCCGAGCTACTCTACGAGGGTCTCACCAGCAGTACGGGCACCGGTGCGCTCTTTATTCGTGAAGAAAACGGCGTACCCGGCTACAGTACGATGTTCTGGAAGCCGGACAAGGCGTTGGTGCTGGACACCGAAGGCAAGCGCATCCGCTATCGTTACCCCACGCCCGACGGCGGCAAAACGCTGACCTTCGTCGGCTACCAGGAGCCAATACCGGAAATTCCCGCCGGAACCCTCCTCCGCGTTTCCCTGGCCCACTGGTGGCGCCCCGAAGAGCGGCCCGATCTGGAGCTGCGTTGCCACGTTCAGCTCTCGGGCTGGTTCCTGCCCCAGGCCGCGCCACTGGATGTCGAGCTGTGGGAAGAAGATTTCATGGACTTTCCCGCTGCTGACCCCTACTTCCCACATCCCGATGACCACCTTTTCGTCCAACCCCAATCTCCAGTCACCGATCCCCAATCCACCGATCCCCTGACCGTGCTGCAAGAGGTTTTCGGCTTTGACGACTTTCGCCCTATGCAGGAGGAAATCGTGGAAGAGCTGCTGGAGAAGCGGGATAGTCTGGCCGTCATGCCCACAGGCAGCGGCAAGTCCCTCTGCTACCAACTTCCGGCCCTGCTCTTCCCCGGCCTCACCGTCGTCGTCTCACCCCTCATCTCGTTGATGGAAGACCAGGTAGCTCAGTTACACGAACTGGAGATTCCGGCCGCTTACCTCAACAGCACTCTCAGCTACAACCAGTACCTGACCGTCACCGAGCAGGTGCGCAAGGGTCAAATCAAACTGCTCTACGCCGCGCCCGAGACGTTGCTACGCCCCGAAACGCTGCTCCTGCTAGAACAGTCCCAGGTCGATTGCCTGACCATCGACGAAGCGCACTGTATTTCGGAATGGGGCCACGATTTCCGGCCTGAATACCGCCAGTTGATAGAAGTGCGCCGCCGCCTGCCCGATGCCGCCTGCCTGGCCGTCACCGCCACGGCCACAGACCGCGTACGCGAAGACATCAAGACCAGCCTGGCCATTCCTGACGCTCAGGAGTGGATTGCCGGCTTTGACCGCGACAACCTGTTCCTCGCCGTGCAGCTCAAGACCAACGTCGTGGAGCAGACGCTTGATTTCCTCGAGCAGCACAAGGGGGAATCGGGCATCATCTACTGCGCCACGCGCCGCCAGGTAGATTCACTAAGTGCGCAGTTGCAGGATGAGGGCTACTCCGTCCTCCCCTACCACGCCGGACTCGACGCCCACACACGCCACGACCACCAGCGGCGCTTCAGCCGCGACGACGTGGATATCATCGTGGCGACTATTGCTTTCGGCATGGGCATCAATAAATCAAACGTGCGCTTCATCCTGCACGTAGACCTGCCCAAGGACCTGGAAAGCTACTACCAGCAAATCGGCCGCGCCGGTCGCGATGGTCTCCCTGCTGACTGTCTCCTGCTCTACAGCTATGAGGATGTCCGCACCATTCACTACTTCATCCAGGAAATGAGCGGCGAGCAGCAACTAGGCGCCCAGCTACGCCTGCAGGCGATGCTCGACTTTGCTGAGACCCCCCTCTGCCGTCGCAAGCCGTTGCTCAACTACTTCGGCGAGCAGTACGAAGTGGATAACTGCGGCAACTGCGACAACTGCACCGGCGATGAAAGCGAGCTAGAGGACCTGACTATCCCGGCCCAGATGTTTCTTTCCTGCGTTAAGCGCACCGGCGAAATGTTCGGCATGACCCACATCATCGACGTCCTGCGCGGCTCCAGAGCAAAAAAGATTCTGGAGCGCGGGCACGACAGATTATCCACCTACAACATCGGCACCGGCTACTCCAAGGATGAGTGGAAGCACATGGCCCGCCAATTTGTTCAGATGGGTCTGCTGCGCAAGGACATGAAGTTCGGCAGCCTGAGGCTGACGGGCAAAGCGTACGACGTCTTTAAGGGCGAGAAGGTGATGGGCACGTTACTTGAAAAGCCCCAGCCCCTTGCCGATATGCGCGCCGGTGAGCATGACCGCGCTCTCTTTGAGCTACTACGCGCCCGGCGCAAGACCCTCGCCGATGCTGCCAACCTGCCGCCCTTCACCATCTTCCACGACCGCACCCTGGTGGAAATGGCCACCTACTTCCCCCAATCGGAGCAAGCGTTGGAACGGATCTACGGCGTCGGCAGGGCCAAGCTGCAAAAATACGCGGGCGAATTTCTGCCTATCATCCGCAACTACTGTGTGCAGAATAACATTGAGGAAAAGCAGCGGTCCGAAACACGTCGCCAACAGCGCCCATCTCGGGTGCGCCGCGGCAGCCGCACAGACCAGGTAATTGAGCTTTTCAACGAAGGCCGCTCTCTAGATGAAATTGCCAGAGAGTTCACCATTAAGCGCAGCACAGTCATAGACCATCTTTGGAAAGCGGTTCTATCCGGAAAAGAGATGCGGTCAGACAACCTCCTCGTCTATTGCGATATCGATGCAAGGCTCCAACAACAGGCACTGGATGCCTTCGACGAGTTAGGGACCGATTTCTTGCGACCCGTTTACGACGTGCTGGAGGAACGGGTCAGCTACGACGACCTGCACCTCATCCGCCTGCATTACGTCACTGCAGTCGCTGCAGAATGAATTCTGCAGCTAAAGAGAGAAACATGTTGAAACATGTTCTGAGTTATGTTAACTTTTTCAACCTGGCTACCCGTCACTTCTGTCGATGAACAGCAGGAGATACCACTCAGAAATCACCCCAACATGTTTCAACATGTTTCCCCGTTAGCTGTAGAATTGAATTCTACAGCCCCCTACAGCCCCCTATCCCGCCCCTCCACGAGCAGACCACAGCCGCGTCCTCGGATTCACAAATAGATACACCACCGCCACCACCAGGCTAAACAGCAGCACGCTAATGTAAATTAGCAAACTCGGCCGGTGCTCCGCTGCTACCGCATCCAGGTGACCGACGAGCGGACCAAGCAGCAGCAAATCATAAGCCAGGAAGCTCCACAACTGCGGCGCTGCGTTGTGCCAGCGACGGTGTACCAGCCCGTAGAGGAAATAGAAGGCGTCGCCCAGGAAAATCCAGCCAAACAGCATGGAAGTGTCCGGGTTGAGCGGCCAGGGGAAAATCGCCTCCTGCCGCATGAAGAGAGCTATCGACGCTGCAATCAGCACCAGCGCGAACAGCAAAAAGGAGACCAGCGCCCCGGTTGGTGTTGGACGCGGGTCGCGCACCGGCACCCGTCGCGCCCAGAGAAAAGCCACCACGCTCACCAGGAAACCCAATCCCGTCGCCGCAGCATAGCCCAGCACCTCCGGTCTGCCTCCTTGCAGCGCCAGGAACAGCAGATAAGCTGTTATCCCACCCAACGTCACCATCAGGTTCAACGCTCCCGCCGTCAGTGGTCGCAACTCACCCGTAGCGCCAATCCACAGCAGCGCCACCGCCACCGCCGCAAAAATCGAGGCCACAAATATGTAGGAGAGCCGTCCATCAGGCCAGGGCCAGACCTGCGTGGCCCATTCCATCTGCAAGAACAGCCCACCGGCCAGCGCCAGATTGAGCAGTCCAAAAAGAAGCAGCGCCCACCGCTGCCAGCCCTTCACCTCCGGTCCTCCGCTCCAGAAGCCCCTATCCGTCGCGTGTTCTAACGTAGCCATCATCCACACCTCCTATAGGCAGGCGTAAAAGTACATTTTAGATGATAGCATAATCGGCTTCTCTCCCCGTGACGTTCTTTACAGCGAAACCTTAGCTTGCTTTACTTCATAAGAAGCCACCACCCGCGTCCCGCTGCCCGGCGTTGACGTCATCTCCATCTTGCCCCCCACCATTTCCAGCCGCTCGCGCATGCTCACCAGGCCAACGCCTCTGCCGCTTCCCCGGATACTTTCCGGTACATCGAAGCCAACGCCGTCATCTTCCACAGTCACGCTAATATGGCCTTCGCTACGAGCCAGGACAACGCGGATGGTAGACGCCTGGGCATGTTTAATGGCATTGTTCAGCATCTCCTGTACGAAACGATAAAACGTGATCGTGACCGTCTCCGGCAACTCAGGAATCTTCATCCCCTCATACACAATTTGTGCCGTACTGACCATGCTCAGCTCCTGGCAAAGCTGGTGCAAAGCCGCCTTCAGACCGATGACCTCCAGCTCCGGCGGACGCAATACGTGAGACGCCGCGCGTAGCTCGTCATGGATCTTGTAGGCTAATTCAGAAACGGTCTCTAGATGGCTCATCATCTCGTCTCTGTTATCAGCCTTGGCCGCGTCCTCCAGCATAGACAGGTTAATAAGCAGCGCCGTTGTCACCTGTCCCACCGAATCATGCAGCTCCCGCGACAGCCGCTTTCGCTCTTCTTCTTCCGCCTGCAAAATGCGCTGGCTAAGCTGTACGAGCTGCTGCTTGCGCACTTCCACTTCCTCGTGCAGCCGCGCATTAGCCTCGGCCTGAGCCTGTGCGTGAGCTGCTTCCTGTCGTGCCCGCTCTTCCGCCATCTTCCGTTCCGCAATTTCGCGGCGCAACGCCTCGTTAGAGGCCATCAGCGCCGCCGTGCGCTCTGCCACGCGCATCTCCAGCTCATGACGATCCTCCCCCAGCGCCAGTTCCGTCCGATTGCGCTCCGTGATATCAACCAGCACGTTGACAGCGCCCAGGAAAGCACCCGACTCGCCGAAAAGCGGATTGGCGTGCGCCAGCACCGTCACTCTTTGGCCACTCTCATCTTCCATAACAATCTCATGGCCATTGTAGGCCCGGCGCTCGCGGATGGAGAGCGCCATCCAGCACTTTTCGTGGGGGATTGCGGTACCGTCCGTCTTATACAGACGTAACGAGCCGCAAAAGCGGTCATCAGGATCACGCAACTTCGGCTCGCGCCCCCACACCACAACTGCACGATGATTAAAGTAGGTAATCAGGCCCTCCGCATCACAAACGTAGGCCCCGGCTGGCAGTTTATCTAGCAGGCGATAGAATTCTCGCTGATTACGCTCAAATAGACCCGAGGCCAGCGCCTGGTCGATTTGATAAGTGACGGCGCGATCCAGAATGCACTCCTCTCACACCGGCCGGTGTATGGCCCGAACCCCGGCCCGGTATGTCCTACTTGATCCTCATTACAACCTCACTCATCATAGTCAAGTTGGAACCGTTCCCACATGGGGGTTTTCCCTACCTTTTGCCCCCCTTATCGGACTTTTCACAGTTAGCTGATAGCTGACAGCTATCAGCCGTCAGCCTTCAGTGGTCAGCGGTCAACCGCCAACCGACCCGCCCTCTACCACTAACCCACTGAATACTGATTACCGATTACTGACCACCGGCCACCCCCCATGACTCCCCGGCCAATAAGGCAGCGGTTGCCAGAACAGCGATTCCTGTAGCAACGGCGTGCGGTTGAGGCAGGAAATCTCCTCCATCTTATTGTCCGGCCGGGCGCCTGGAGGGTGAATTTCACTGATGTAGCTCATGCCGCGGTCGTTGCTCCACCAGCCCACCAGGCCGTACAGCTCAGCATAGAAATAGCGTTCGATGGGGGCGGCGTCGGGATTCAATAACCACGCCAGTTGCACCACGTTGTCCAGGGTAATGCCGCTTTCAAAGGTATAGTGCTGGTGGTAAGCTTCGAATTTCAGCCAGGTTTCGTGCCAGCCGAAATTCGGCGTCGGCGTGCAATCAGACTTGTGGTAGAACACTACGTACGGCCTGCGTTTAAACGCCTCGCCTTCGTCCCAGTATCGAGGCGCCCAGGCCGAGCCGTATAGGCCCTCTTCACGCAAGGTATAATACTGGCCATTACCCGGGCTGGTGTCGGTACCGCGCATGATATAACGCGACGTATACCACAGCTCCTCCCACTCAGCGCTAATTTCATTGCCTTTGGTGTGGTAAAAAGTTGTTCCCTGTATGTGCGTTTGATGCCTGGCCTGCGACCCGTTGCTGTGTTGTACTTCGTAAATACGACCATCACCCACCATGAAATCGGCCATATCATAAGGGGCTGAAGGCCACGGTTTTTGGATGAGCGGTAGGTAGACGTGATGCTCTTCGTCGGGCGGTTCCTGCCCGGCATCGACGCGCCCCAGACCAGCCAGCGCCACAAACGCAGCGCAGCAGAACAGAGTCATGTAGAACAATCGCTTCATGTGATAGGATTCTTTTTAGAGAGATTTTTGGGCAGATGCAGACCAGACTCAGGCCGGCACGTACTCCAGCGGTTCCAGATTAGCTTCGATTTGAGATCGGTGCGGTTCCAGGAACGGCGGCAGCGCCAACGTCTCGCCCAGATGCTCCACATCTTCGTCGGTGGCAAAGCCTGGGCCATCGGTAGCCAGCTCAAACAAAATGCCGTTCGGCTCGCGGAAGTAAATCGACCGGAAATAGAAGCGGTCAATCACCCCTGAGTTCTGCATCCCGTAACGGGCCAAACGTTCCAGCCAGGCGTCGTGTTGCTGCACATCTGGCACCCTGAACGCCACGTGGTGCACGCCGCCACGGCCCAGGCGCTCCGAACGCATGGCGGGCCGCTCGTCAACCAGCACCTCAGCGCCCGGACCGCCCACGCCGGTGGCGTAAATGGCGACTTCCCGGTCTGGGCCTTCTGCGTGGAAAGTACCGGCCTTGCGAAAGCCCATCACCTCGGTCAGTACCCGCACCGTCGGCTGCGCGTAGGCCACCGTCAACGTCACCGACCCCAGACCCGTCACCCCCACATCCTGTGGCGTGGGACTCTTTGCCCAGGGAATACCACCGGGTAGAGGCGCGCCTTCATCGTCGACCAGAGCCAGCCGCTGCCCTTCAAAGTCGCGGAACGGCAAAACAGTGCGTTCCCCCTCCTCACGAATTGGATCCTGTTCCACACCCGCCTCTTCCAACCGTTCACGCCAATATTCCAGGGCATCTCGCCCTGTCACCCGCAGCGCTGTGCGCGAAATGCTGCTGGTCCCCGGCTTCGTTGGCGCGGCATAAGGAATGTCGAAGAAGGTCAGCTCCGTGCCGGCCCGGCCAATCTCATCCCCATAGAACAGGTGGTAAGAAGAGGGATCGTCCTGATTGACCGTCTTCTTCACCAACCGCATACCCATAACACGGGTATAAAAGTCCACATTCCGCGGCGCCTGCGCCGTAATTGCCGAAACGTGATGCAATCCGGTCAGCTCCAATTCCATTACGCACCTCCTGTC
The DNA here is from genome assembly GCA_964602995.1 of uncultured Ardenticatenaceae bacterium. Classification (GTDB taxonomy): domain Bacteria; phylum Chloroflexota; class Anaerolineae; order Promineifilales; family Promineifilaceae; genus JAAYYY01. The sequence goes on along the minus strand of CAZRTM010000054.1, from coordinate 3,456 downwards.
AAGCCTGATAATTCCTGGTCTGCACCATTTTTAGCCCGATTTGGCAATTTGGGCGAGTGGAGATTGGAGATTAGAGATTGGAGATCGGAGACTGGAGATGGGAAGCCGCTACGATTTTTGTTAGTTGGATAGATGACCCAACCAACAAACCATCCGCGTTCATCCGCGTCCCCCCGCGCCGGGGCATCTGCGGCAAAATCTGCAATCTCCGATCTCCAATCTCCAGTCTCCCTCAAGGATACCCCAACTCATCCAACATCTCCCCCGCCTCCTTCGCGCTGGGGGCTGCCAGCACTTCGCGGATGGCAATCGCCAGTCCGCCGGCCACCCGCTCCTGCTTGATGGCCAGCGCCAGCTCGCGGGCAATGGCCGGCCAGGGTGCATGCTGCGCCTCATAGCTCACGTAAAGCGTATTCGCCTCAGGATCCAGATGGGCGGCTACCGCTTCCGGCTTACTCGCCAACAGCTCGTCGCCCACAGCCAGCCGGTATTGCACCGTCAACCGCCCCGCACGCAACACACGCAACGTATCCAGCAGCTCCGGCCGCCATCTTTCCAGGTCCGGGCCACCTTCCGCCGCCAGCACCCGGCGCAACAAGGGCTGGCGCCGCACAATACGCTCCTGCAACGCCTCATCTTCACGGAGATCAACCGCCTCAGCCACCTGGAGCTGCGCTGCCTGCGAAAGAGGCCGCACGCCCGCCGCTGCCAACGCCGCCGCCGCTTCTCCATCGGGCGACAGAAGCTGTTCCGCTACCGCCGGGAACAGCGCCTCGTGCTCCGCAGAATCCATGAAGAAAAGCGCGTCGGGTCGTTGCAAGCGGCCCTCGCGATCCAGAACCACCGGCTGCTCGCGCAGCGGAGCCAGCGCCTCGGGGCCAATTTCCCCTGCTTGCAGCCGTGTGTCCAGTTCTTGCCACGCCCGTCGCACGGCAAAGGTTGTTGCCTCATCTGGTTTCTGTCCATCCCACGCACGGCCGGTGGCCAACAAATGCGCCACAATCCCGTCCGTCGCTGCCCGCTGCTGCACCCCCAGCCACTCATACAGTGCTTCCACAGCGCTGTTGGGTGCAGGCTCGGCAACATGCACCTGCTCGCCCAGCAATTGAATCACATCGCGGGAGGCATACACCTCAAGCGGCGCGCGGAACGAACCATCCATGCTGGGGATGAGCGGCAGGCGGCTCAACCGCTCACGCAGCGCCTCGTCATCCCGTATCTGGCCCAGGCGGCGCGCCAACAACTGCAGCAATTCATGCCGCCCGTCTGACGGCAGATCCCGATCCTGCTCCAGCGCCAGCGGCAATGCATGCTCGATATAACTCTCGAAATCCAACTGCTGCAGCCCCAAATCCTGCAAAAACTGGCGGCGCCCGCCGAACCAATCCAGCTCCACCACCACCGGTAGCCCCAGAGGGTCCTCAAAACCGCCAGGAACATAGAGGTCCCCCAGTGGTCGCAGATGCCCTTCAACCGGGTATAAGGGCAGCCGCGGTATCTCCCGCTGCAGCGCCACATCCTCGACGAAAATCTCAATCTGCTGCGACTCAAACCAGCGGAACAGCCGCCTGATATCCAACCGCCCCGCTCGCCAGGCCTCTTCCAACTGCTCAACCGGCGCCTCCGCCAGGCGGTCTACGGCCTGGCGCACGCCAAAGTTCGGCACATAGCGGCCGGGGAAACCGTTGGCTGGCGCCATCTCATGCACCCAGGCCACATCGGGGAACAGCGTCCGCGCCTCTTCCTTGCCGCGATAGATGCGGTCCAGCCGCTCCAGCGTCATCATCTCGCTCAGCACTACAGCGCAGCGGCCGATGGCAGCCAGCGCCGCGTCCCAGGCTTGAGGCGTGGGCTGGTCAATCAGCAAGGCATCAACCAGCGCCCACAGCCGTTGCAACGCATCCGGCGACTGCAAGAACTCAGGCGCTTCAAATAGCGGCGTCGAGCGCGTCAGTCCCACGCGGTTCAGCGCTGCCACCAGATCCTCCATCGCCAGCATCCTCGCCCCCACTTCGGCGCGTTGCATCAACGCCGCATAAGGGGCCAGCACTGCGTCCACCACCGGGATTTGCAGCGCTTCCAGCAGCGGAAGCGCCTCCTGCGCCGCCACCCCCTCCACCAGTCGCGCCTCTGCAGGCTTCACCCACGCTCCCTGTGCCGTGTACAACAGTGCCGTTTCTGACAACAACGGTGCAAGCGCTTGCCAGAAAGCGGCGAAGATGGGCGCCAGATCTCCTGTCTGCGCCTGTCGCTCCGTTTCGGCCACCTGCTGCAACACGTGCCACAACCCTTCCGCACCTAGCTCCTGAGGCAACATTTCTAACCTGGCCGCCAGCACTTCAGCCACAGCCAGCAGCGCCGCCCGGTTCCACTCTGCCTGATACCCCTCGTCCAGGTGAATGCGCTTGCGGTCGGTCGTGGGATAAAAATCGGCGTTGATGTGAAACGGCAGCGGCGTCCGCGTCTCGGTAGGTAGCACGGCAAAAAGCCGTCCGTGCTGCAACCGCTGCTCTACCGGCAGCGCCAGCCGCACCTCGCTGCTACGTTTGGCCTCAATTTGCCAGGCGTACTGCTCGCGCAGGCGCTCCGCCTCGGCGGCAAAATCGCCCTGGAACAAGAGCCATGACGCCGTGCGCCCGGTCTCGTCCTTCAGCCGCAGCCGGCCTTCCCCCGCATCCATCCGCTCAATACGCCGCACCAGTTCCCCTTCGCGCCGCACTTCCAACAACTTCAACTGGCGCAGAAAGAGGGCTGCCAGCTCGATGGCCTCCGCTATCGTCTGCGCGAATTGGTCGAGCTGCTCCCGCCTTATCGCCGGCATGCGCAAGCTGCGCCGCACTTCGGATGCCTCGTCAAAGGCCCAGGGCAGGCGAATGCGCGTCCCCGTTGTTTCCGCTTCCCGCTCCTCAATGCGCTGTTCTGGTGGGGCCTGGGGCCGAATGATCCAGTGCCGCCCGCCAGAGAAAATTTCCGGTGCGTCCGTCACCTGATAAACAGCGATGAAGCCCAATCCAAAGGCGCCCGTGGTTTCTGCCTCGGCCCGTTTGCCTCCACCGGCAATGTTCTGCAGACGCTCAAAATCGACCGACCGGAAGACGCCATCGTCTTCCACAATCAGGGCCTCATCGCGCACGTCGAAGGAGATACGGCTGCTGCGCGGCGCGCCGTGCCGGTCTTTCACGTCGTCCGCATTCTGGATCAGCTCATAAGCCAGCGTCGCGACACCCTGCAAATCGCGCAGTTGCGCTTCCAAAAATCCGAGGTAATTTACGTCCTGAGCTTTGTAGACACTCTGGTCTCCATCGTCAGGCGCGTGGTTGGAGGAAACAGGCTTTTCAGACATTAGAAAGCCAATTTAACGCATGTAGACCAGTGCTGCAAAATGAATGGAGGATTGGAGGTTGGAGACTCAGTAGATCCAAAATTCATAGTAAAGGTACGACAGTAGCAGTAATC
>CAZRTM010000053.1:11752-26871 GCA_964602995.1 uncultured Ardenticatenaceae bacterium | reverse complement strand
ATCATGCGCCATTGGCGGGGGTGAATTGGAGATTGGAGATTAGAGATTGGAGACTGGAGATTGGAGACTGGAGATTGGAGATTCTTTGCCGCAGATGCACGCGGATGGACGCAGATAAAAAAAGGTTCGTAGTAGGCACTTCAGTGCCCTTTCTACTCGAGCCCGAAAGGTGCTAAAGCGCCCACTACAAACCACCCCGTTCCCTCTCTATGCTCCACCGCCTCCAATAGCCAATCTCCAATCTCCAGTCTCCAATTCTCCAATCTCCCCCCTACCGATACCCACTCGCCATACGCCGCTCCATCAGGCGCACGAGGCGGGAGAGCAGGATGGTCATCGACAGGTAGAGGAACGAGAGCACGGCAAAGCCCTGCACATAATTGAAGGTGCTGTTGATATAGAGGCGGTTGAGCTGGAACATTTCGCGCACGCCGAGCACGGAGACCAGAGAGGAATCCTTGAGCATGGCCACGAAATCGTTACCCAGCGCCGGTAACACGCGGCGGATGGCCTGCGGCAGGATGATATAGCGCATCGCCTGGAAATAGCTCATGCCCAGAGCGCGGGCGGCTTCCATCTGCCCCTTTTCAATAGACTCGATACCGGCGCGAAAAATCTCCGCCGAAAATGCGCCGTAACCCAACCCCAACGCCGCAATACCGCGCCAGGTGACGTCAATATTACGCGTACTCAGCCCTGCCATCCCTGCACCAATACCGAGGCCGGCATCGAGCAGCGCCTGCCCAACAGCGTTCACCAACTCCACAAACGCCGGGGTGAGCACAAAGGCCGTTGCCATGATGACCACCAGCATCGGAATGCCGCGGATCACCTCCACGTAAAAAGAAGCCAGGTTATTGAAGATGACATTTTGGGACGCGCGGCCCAGACCGACGATGAGACCAACGACGATGGCAAAGGAATAGGCCACAACGGTAATAAAGATCGTCAGCAAGATACCGGCCAGCGCCAGGTCGGCCAGCGACGAAACTTCACGCGGTTGGCCCAGGATAAACCAGAAAGCATCGTTGGTGATCTGGTTCGTCAGAATGCTATAGACGATATAGACGCCGGCAACCAGCACCAGCAGCAGCCACCACGGCCAGCCACCGGCGGGGCTCCAACGGCTGGCAGGGATTCGCGCCGCGCTTGGCTCAAGCGGGATGTTGGTAGTCTCAGGAGTACTCATAGAACAGCCCTTTTTGTTTGAACGAGAGAATTAGCGGGTCTTGCGCCGGTATAAAAACAGGGTGTGCGGAAGTCCAAATCCGCACACCCTGCCGTTAACTAATAGGTCGCTTCATCAAACCCTGTGCTGTGATCGTTATTCGACTTCTTCAGGCTCCGTGGCGAACCACTTGTCAAACAGCTCGTCGAGGGTGCCGTCGGCATCCAGCTCGGCCAGAGCGGCATTGACTGGGTCCACCAGCTCGCTACCCTGCGGGAACATGAAGCCCAGTTCTTCGCTGGTCAGCGGGTCACCTGTCAGCTTCACAGAGTCGGGATTGGCGCCCACGTAGCCCAGACCGGCTACGTTGTCCATGACCACGGCATCCACGTCACCGGTAATCAGCGCCTGCACAGCCGTACCAAACTGATCGTAGGCCACTACGCGCGCTTCGCCAACCAGGTCCACCGCCGTGTCGTAGTTGGTGGTGCCAATCTGCGTGCCAATCAGCAGGTCTTCGTCGGCTACCAACTCGTCAGCGGTCTCGAAGCGGTCTTCGTCAATGCGTACCAGCAGCACCTGCGAGAGCTGGATGTAGGGGTCGGAGAAGTCTACGTTCTCCGCCCGCTCCGGCGTGATCGTGATGCCGTCGGCAGCGATGTCGAAGGTGTCCGCCTCACCGGCGCCACCCATGATAGCCACCATTGTGTCCCAACTGGTCTCCACAAAGACCGGCTCACAGTTCAGCAGCCCACAAATTTCGGCGAAGATGTCGTAGTCGTAACCAACCGCCTCACCCTGATCGTTGATGAAGTTGAACGGGTTGTAGGCGTTCTCTACCGCAATGCGGATTTCCTGGCCACCCAGGTCCGTCAGCTCGCCTGTGGCCGCGCCTTCTTCAACCGGCTCCGCTTCCGTGGCGAACCACTTGTCAAACAGCTCGTCGAGGGTGCCGTCGGCATCCAGCTCGGCCAGAGCGGCATTGACTGGGTCCACCAGCTCGCTACCCTGCGGGAACATGAAGCCCAGTTCTTCGCTGGTCAGCGGGTCACCTGTCAGCTTCACAGAGTCGGGATTGGCGCCCACGTAGCCCAGACCGGCTACGTTGTCCATGACCACGGCATCCACGTCACCGGTAATCAGCGCCTGCACAGCTGTGCCGAACTGATCGTAAGCTACCACACGTGGTTCACCAACCAGGTCCACTGCCGTGTCGTAGTTGGTCGTGCCAATCTGTGTACCAATCAGCAGGTCTTCGTCGGCTACCAACTCGTCAGCGGTCTCGAAGCGGTCCTCATCGATGCGCACCAGCAACACCTGCGAGAGCTGGATGTAAGGCTCAGAGAAGTCCACATTCTCCGCCCGCTCCGGCGTGATCGTGATGCCGTCAGCCGCGATGTCGAAGGTATCCGCCTCACCGGCGCCACCCATGATAGCCACCATCGTGTCCCAACTGGTCTCCACAAAGACCGGCTCACAGTTCAACAGCGCGCAGATTTCGCCGAAGATGTCGTAGTCATAACCAACCGCCTCACCCTGATCGTTGATGAAGTTGAACGGGTTGTAGGCATTCTCTACCGCAATGCGGATTTCCTGGCCGCCCAGATCGGGAAGGTCACCACTTTCTGCCGGGGTTTCGCCGCCGGCGATCTCGGTTGCGGCTGCTTCAACGGTTGGGGCAATATCAGTCGCCGCCGCCTCGATGGTCGGGCCAACTTCCGTGACTGCCGATTCAACCGTTTGCTGTATGTCCTGCGTGCTGCCGCCACAGGCCGCAAGCAGCAGGCTCAGCAAGAGCATTACGCTTAGCAGATAATATGTTCTTCGAACTTGCATCTCCAATCTTCTCCTTAAATAAAGATCCGTACCTGTTGGACAACCTGTTCACCTTAGACGGCATTGCGGCATTGCCCTGAGCTTATAGATAGTTCATCGCTACCAGCCGGCGTTTAGATGCTGGGTTCAAGAGTGAGGGTAGGACAGCACGCAGACAGATGCGTCGAGAACAGATCAGCAAATATTATGGCACGCTAACGCTCAAATGCAAAAAACTACGGCTCCGTACCCGCCGGCACTTCCAGAGGGGCCGCACTCTCCTGTCCCAGAAGCCGCCCCACTTGCCGCCACAATCGCTTCAGGCTGCCTTCACCATAATGCCGGGCCAGGGTGGAAGCCAGCTCCATCAGGCTCTCGTGCCCGCCATAATGCTCGTCCAGCCGCCTGCGGTGTACGGACAGCCAGACAAAGAGGTCCGCCTCCGTGCGTCCTGGGAATTTCTCGATCAATGCCGCCTCGTGGATGATTTGCACCGTCGGCAGATAAATCATGTCGTACCAGGCGGCAGCCGCTTCGGTGTAGCTCATAGGCTCGCCGTCGATGGAGGCCAACTTTTCACGCAGCTCCTCAATCTGGGCCAGCAGCTCCTCATACCGCCCCGGCGCGGTGAAGCAGATCATATAGTCCGGATAAACCTTGTCCAGCTTCGTCTCTTCCAGAAAGCGCTGCTCGCCGATGCGAATCAACACGTCATCCAGATGGTCGTCCGCATCGACCTCAACCGCTTCGGGGAACGTCCAGATGTGGGCCTCAATGGTGTCGATGCCCATCTGCCGCCCCACAGCCACACGGTGGTTGCCGTCCTTCACAAAGAAAGCGCCGCCCACCTGATAGACCTCAATCGGCTGCCAGCCCTCAGTCGCCGCCAGGGTCTCGATTCTGACCCATCGTTCGCGGAAATTGTCATGCAGCGGCAAGAACTGGCGCGTGAACTCGGCATATCGCCCCACACTACCGACGATTTGCTCTAACGGTACGAGGCCAATGCCGTTGTACATCGGGTTCTTATTCCGCAGTCGCGTGCGGATCGCTTCAAAGGGTAGTAAATGCGCCTCGCGCCCTGTGAGGCGGGCCGAAAGCTCTTCACGCCACGCCCGGCGGCGCGCCCGCTCAAAGTTGCGCATGGCGCTCTGTCTCACTAGAGTCATTTCCATCATACTCTGCAGTCTATTCTTATCGCGCCATTCCGAAAAGCGTCAAAATGCCAGAATCTATCGAGTTAGATTTGGGCACATCCGCATATTTTTATCTGTCTCTTACACAATCCGAGAATCAGGTTACAATAGCCCCTATTTGGGCCAGATTTGGGCCAGAAACAGGCCCAGCCATTACCAGGTTGAGAGCCACATGAAACATCAATCCGCTGAACAATTTGTCTTTCACCCCGACGTGCAGGGGGCATTGCAGACCGGCCAGCCGCTGGTTGCTCTCGAGAGCACCGTCATCACCCACGGCTTGCCCTATCCCGACAACCTGACCACCGCGCAGAGCATGGAGCGCGCCGTGCGCGAGGCCGGCGCCATCCCCGCCACCATCGCCATTCTCTCCGGGCAGGTCCACATCGGCCTCAGCGCCGACCAGCTCGAAATGCTGGCGCAGAATGCCGGAAAGGTGCGCAAGTGCAGCCGCCGCGACATAGCCCTCATCCTCGCCGCAGGCGAACATGGCGGCACGACGGTGGCTACCACCATGCTCCTGGCGCACCGCGCCGGCCTGGAGCTATTTGCCACCGGCGGCATTGGCGGCGTTCACCGTGGCCACCCGTTCGACATCAGCGCCGACCTCACCGAGCTGGGTCGCACACCTATGACCGTCGTCTGCAGCGGCGCCAAGTCGATCCTCGATCTGCCCGCCACCCTGGAAGTGCTGGAAACGCACGGCGTGCCCGTCATCGGCTATGGCGCCGACGAGCTGCCCGCTTTCTTCTCCAGGCGCAGCGGCCTACCCGTCACCACCCGCCTCGACGAACCGGCCCAGGTGGCACAGGTCATCAAGGCACAGCGCCAGCTTGGCTTGCAGAGCGGCATCCTGGTCACCGTCCCCGTCCCTGACGAAGCCGAGTTTGACGCCGAGCGCGCAGAAGCGGCCATCGAGCAAGCCGTGCGCGAAGCCGACGCGCTGGGCATCCAGGGCGCCGACACCACACCCTGGCTCCTGGAACGCATCGCCGCCCTCACCGGCGGCGAAAGCCTGCAAGCCAACGTAGCCCTCCTAACCAACAACGGCCGCGTAGCTGCCCAGATTGCCAGAGCTTTAGCCGCAGATAAACGCGCATAGAGATCGGAGATTAGAGATTAGAGATTGGAGATTATGTACGCGCAAAGCCAATCTCCAATCTCCAATCTCCAATCAACCAATCTCTAATCTCCCTCCGCGGCAAAATCCTATCTACCAGCATACAAGTCCTATGTTGCCTCTCGTCTGGATGCAGTATAATGGCTCCGTTCTGTCGCCCGCTCGCGGTCCGGCAAATCAGCAGATAACCCGACAAGAAAAGAGCCGGGCGCCTGGAAACCGGTTTATCATTATCCTCATCAGCATCAGCGCAGCATGGAAAATAGAGTAGAGAAGCGTCTCAAAAGAGAATTCAGCCGCTTCACCTGGCTAATGCTTGGCGTCCTATTTCTCGTGATAGGGCTGCACGTCGCGGCCATCTATCTGCTGAGCCGCTTCCTCAACCAGCCGTTCCGCGAATGGCTGCCAACTCTGGTCGTCTCCAACTTCGTCGTCATCGCCCTATCAATCATCATCCTGGTTATGGTCAGCGGGCTGGGCAACCGCGTGCAGCGGCTGGCTGAATCCACGGTCGGCGAAGAACTGCGCAAGCTGCGCGCCGCCAACAAACGCGCCCTGGCCCTGCAAGGAATGGCCTCCACCCTCCGCGCCACCCTCAGTTTTGAGCGCGTGGTGGAAGCGGCGCTGGACGTCTGCAGCCTGGCCTTGAAGGAAAGCGGCATCCCCGCCAACACCCTCGTCGGCGCCGTGCTGCTCTATGAGAACGAGGCCCTGGTGCCGGTCACCACACGCGGCTTCATGCCCCACGACAAAGAGCAGCGCATTGACGGCGAATCGGGCCTCATCGGCGGCGCGCTGAAAGCAGCGGAACCGGCCACCACACATAATCCCCAGGCCGACCCCGAGCTGCAAAAGCTGCTCACCTTCCAGCGCTGCAACACCGTCGTCTGCATCCCCCTGCGCACCGGCTTCCAGATTTTTGGCGTGATGCTACTCGGCACTGAAGTTGAAGTTGAGTTTGAACAAGACCAGTTCGACCTCTTCAATTCCGTCGCCGACCATGCCGTAATCGCTCTGCAAAACGCCAAGCTCTACCAGGACCTGAGAGCAGAAAAGCAGCGCATCATCCAGGCCGACGAAGAGGCCCGCCGCGAGCTGGCCCGTGACCTGCACGATGGCCCCACCCAGAGCGTGGCCGCCATCGCCATGCGCGTCAACTTCATCCGCTCCCTGATAAGCCGCGATCTGGACCAGGCGCTGGTTGAGCTGGACAAGGTCGAATCATTGGCGCGCACGACGTCACAAGAAATCCGAGGCATGTTGTTTACTCTGCGGCCGCTCGTTTTGGAAACGGAAGGGCTGGCGGCCGCTGTCGAGACCGTCGCCGACCGCCTGCAGCAAGATCACAATTTGCCCGTCCGCTTCATCGGCGGCGAGACCGCCGATCTACTGGACGAACGGGCGCAGAGCGTCGTCTTCTCCATTGTGGAAGAAGCGCTGAGCAATGCGCGCAAATACTCCGAAGCCAGCCGCGTGGACGTCCGCTTCTGGCGTGAAGAGGATCTCTTTGTAGCCCAGGTTCAGGACAACGGCGTCGGCTTCGACATTCAAAGCGTCAACTCCAGCTACAGCACCCGCGGCAGCCTGGGTATGATCAATATGCAGGAACGTGCGGAACGCGTGGACGGCTCCCTGCGCATCGAATCGACCCCGGGCAAAGGCACCTCTGTCACCCTGGTCGTGCCGCTAGACAAACACGGGCGCTCCGAAGAAGCCGGCAGCTACCAGGATTGGGTCTCCTACCACTAGAACCTCAGCCGGCGCACCACACTCAGTATCGGAACATGTTCACTCTGCTTAAACGCCTTCCCCTCTGGCTTTTACTCTTACTCAGTCTGGCGGGCTACCTGCTGGTTCTCCTCGTCTTTCCGCTCCTGCCCCATTACAACCACCTGCCCCTGTCCGACGTGCGCACCTTCACGCCCTCTCTGGCCGGCGGCCTTGGCTACGCCCTGCTCTTCCTCGCGCTCTACGGCCTGTACCTCAGCGCCTGGCAGCGCGTCCGCCAGCGCGGCGCAGCTTTGCCCCTGCTTCTGCTCGTTGCCGCGCTGTTCGCCCTGCCGCTGCTCTTCACCTATCCCATTAACGCCACCGACCTCTTCCGCTATTTCGTCCGCGCCCGCGTCTTTTCCGTCCACGGCCAAAGCCCGCTGGCCGTGCCGCCCACCGCCTTCCCTTCCGACCCCTTCGTGGAGCTTGCCGGGCAATGGGGCGATGAGACTTCACCGTATGGCCCCATCTGGGAGCTGACAGCTGCCGCCGTCACCATCATCAGCGGGCAGAGCCTGCTCGTCAGCCTGCTCCTCTTTAAGCTCATTGGCCTGCTCAGCCACCTGGGAATTGGCGCGCTGCTGTGGCAGATGCTGGGGCAAGAATCACCCGGCCGCCGCGCCGGCCTGACCCTGTTGTGGGCCTGGAATCCGGCCCTCCTCTTCAGCTTCGTCATCGATGCTCACAACGACGCCCTGATGCTCTTCTGGCTCATCCTCGGCTATTGGGCCATCTTTTGGCTCAAACGGCCCTTCCTGGGCTTCCTGCTGGCCTTTCTGGCCCCCCTCACCAAAATGGTGGCGTTGTTGGCCCTGCCCTTCTATATGCTCAGCCACTGGCGCACCCTGCCGACGTGGGCCGCCCGCCTGCGCTTTACTCTGCTGAGCGGCGTGGCCGCGTTGCTGCTGGCCATCGTGGCCTTCCTTCCCTTCGGCTCACCCCTGGAGCTGGTCATTCGCCTGATTGAGGAATCGTCAGGCTCGGCCGGTTTCTCATTTGGCGTCTTGCTCGTTCTCCTGGCCCAACGGCTGGACCTGCCGCTGCGCCTGGAAATGGTCGCGCCCCTGAGCATCATCCTGCTGCTCATTCTCCTGGCCTTGCTGGCCTGGCGCACGTGGCAGGGCAAACACCCCGCGCTGGCAGCGGCCGCGGCCTTCGGCTCATACCTCTATACCGCGCTCACCTTCCGCATCTGGTACGCTGCCTGGCCCTTCCCCCTGTTACTGCTGCAGCGAGAGCGCAGGTGGCCCCTCTATGCCGGCCTCTGGTTCCTGCTCACCACCCAGCTCTCCGTCGTCCTCTACGGCCACATCCGCGCCTTCTTGCTGCGTGGCGACTATCTGGTGGCGCACCTCATCGGCGTGCCCTTTACCTTCTTGCTTCCTCTCTTGCTCGCTCGCGCCGCTCGTAATAACCCACGTTCAGATAGGCCCCAAACAGAAAAATCAGGCTACTGACATAGGCCCAGGCCAGAAAAGCGATAATCGTGGCCACCGAGCCGTAAATCAGTAGCGTCAGGTTCGGCTGCGCCAGGTAGTTTGTGGCATAGAACAGGAATAAGCGTTTGGCCACCTCCCACAGCAGCGCACCCCCAATGGCTCCCGGCCACACGTCGGACCAACGGATGTTGGTGTGTGGCAAATAGCGGAAGGGAACGGCGAAGAGCAGAACGCTGACCAACAACGCCGCCAACTGCGACGCCACCCCGCCCAGCGGTTGCAAGGCCGGCGGCGCCAAAACCCTGAGGATGCTGACCAACGTGCTGTGCACAACGGAGGTCAGCAACAAAAGCGCGCTGATAATCAGCACACTGAGCAGCGCCATGCCGCGGTGCCGCCAGACCGAGATACGCCCCACCACGCCCCAGATGCGGTCCAACGTTCTGGTCAGCACGTGGAAGATGTTTGAGGAGGACCACAGCAGGCTGACCACCGAGATGCCCGTCAATGTCTCCTGCAGCCCCACAATCCGCCGCAAATTGCTCTGCAGCAAAACGGCCAAAGCCGGCGCCACAAAGTCGAGTTGGTCGATGATTTCGTCACGCTCCAGAATCGGGTCCAGCCACGTTCCGGCGATGATGGTGGTGAAGACGATGATGGGGAAGAAGGAGAAGAGCGCAAAGTAGGAGATGGCAGCCGCAGTCATCGAAGAATCGGGCGAGACAGCCCGCGACAGCGCCTGGAAAATGAGCGCAACCCAACCCCGCTGCGGGTCACGCATCCACTGCACAACATCTCGACGCCACTCTCCAAGCTTTATCATGCCACGTCCTGGCTAATATTAACCACTCCTAATACATACCCTCCACACCACAACATCAATCCCCAATCTCCAATCTCCAATCCCCAATCTCCAATCTCCCTCCGTGGTCCTCTGTGTCACGTCCTCACTCCACCAACAGCGGGCGCAAAAAGACAACGTCGCTTTGCGACATGCCAGCCTGCGTCACACTCAAACGGCGCAGCGTTTCCGCCACATATAGTCCCACTTCCACGGGATACTCGCCCGCTTCCGCCTCAGCCGGAATTTCGATCTGGTATTCATCCAGCACATACTCATTCTCAACCCAGCGGCCGGTTGGATAACTGCCTTGCTGCGGCATCACATCTTGCTGCCAGAGGCAACAGCTCCCATCCTGGTTCAGAACATGCACAAAAACGGTGTAGTCAGCGGCCGGCTCTTGCAACGCTTGCCACAGCAGCTTTAGCTGAAAACGCCGCTCGTCCAACTGCTCAATAGTGTACCCTCCCAGCTCAATTTCCGACGCAAAACGAGCCGCTAGCAGATATTGAACCTCGGGCCGCCTAAAGGTGCGCTCCGTTTGTTCAACCGTCACACTGCCCAGGCTGCTGGTGAAGACCGTGTCGCCCGCTGCGTCCAACAGCCGCAGGTGCAGGCGGTAATCGCCGCTCTCCAGCCGCAACGGAAACTCGGGATTAATTTCGTCACGGAGGAAAAGGGGCGTTTCCCAGGCCTGGAACGGGTATTCCCCGTGCACCGGCTGGGTGCTGAGCAGGATGATGCCTGTATTATCGCCACGCAACAGCTCCAGCCGCACCGTCATCTCTGGCTGCGGCTCGCCGGCCCACCACCAGAGCGTCAGCGGCAGCCGCGTGCCTGTGGCCACCGGGTTATCGGTCATGCCATAGCCCAGCAACTGCAACCCCGGCCGCACCGTCTGAGGCACGCCCTGCGGCGCGGTGGGCGGCTGCGCCGGCGGAGGTCCGCTGGCCACAGTTGCCCTCTGCACCAGCCAGGCATCGGCGGCCAGCCGCCCCTCCGCATCCAGAAGCCGTAATCTGTGGCCGCTCTGCTCATCAAACAGGCCAACGCGCAACTGGTATTGGCCCGGTGGTGTGCCCGCCGGCGCCGGGACGTCAACGCGCTGGATAATCACCTCACCCGGCTGCCACTGCTCCGCCGGGTAAGCGTCCGGCTCAATCTGGCCCCAGCGGCTACCCCACTGGTCCTCCAGGTGCACAAAGGGGCGCAGGGCCGCGGGCGCCGGCTGCTCCACCTGCCAGTAGAGGGTCAACGGCAGGCTAGCGCCAGACGCGCCAGGGCGCACTTCATGGCCCAGCAGGGTGATGGTATCACCGAAGTTAACTCTTTCGCCACCGGGCACAGCAGCCGCCGCCTGCGCCGGATCCTCCAGGAAAAACGCCGTATACAGCGGCTCCCCATCCGGCCCTTCTTCCCCCTCCACGCGGCGCGCCTCTTCCAGCAGCGACTGCGCCCAATTCGGCGCGGGGCTGCTGTGCGGATAGACGTACAGCGCTGGTCCCTGCGGTGGCAGAACCAGCGCCTGGCTATTGAGCAGCCACCTGACCTGCTCGTATCGCTCGCTGAGGACGGCCACAGTCGGGTGCCGGTAATGCTCGGCCGCCACATAAATCGCCGTCTCCTCACTCAGCTCCACGTCGTTCAGAAAGTGCGCCACGGCCACCAGGTCGCCATCCGACTCATAGAAGAGGTCGCTGCGCGTGGCCCACTGTTGGAAGTAGGCGTTGGTGGTAAAAGCGCCGCCCAGGAGCAAAATCAGAAGCGTCACAAAGGCGTAATTGACGTCGTACGCTTCCAGAATGTTCATATAGCGCAGGAAGGAGGCCAACCCCTCACCCGGCCGGCGCAAGCGGTCCGCAATTTGCTCCAGCAACGTCACCAGGCCCAGCGCCGGCAGGTAAAAGATGAAGGGGATTAGCCCAATGGCGCGCAGGTTGCTGGGGATGATTTCGCCGGTCGCCAGCGCCGTGGGCAGCACCATCAGAAAAGGGACGAAGGCCAGCAGCAGAACGGCCGCCTTCTGCCAGTCGTACCACCAGCGCCGCCAGCGCAACAGCGCCACCAGCCAGCCCACCAGAAGCAACCCGCCCCACAGCCCGTTGAACAAGGGCCGGCCCGGCAGGTTGAAACGCCAGTAGGGGTCGCCGACCAGGAAAAACATGCCCAGAGAGCGCAGGTAATTGTTCAGCAGGCTACCTTCGGCCAATGGTCCCTCACCCGCCTGTGGCCCAACCTGCTGGATGCGCACCCAGAAGGTATCCGGGTTCTGGTAAAAGTAATAGAGCAGCGGCGCCAGCACCACCAGCGCCGCCAGCACCGTCAACCCCACCTGCCGCCAGCGCCGGCCCGCGGTGGAGCGGTCAAACAGCAGGGGCAGCAACGCCAGCCCCAAAGGCAGCGGAAAGAGGCGCGCCGCCAGGTAGGTATAGGCGGTGAGGCCTAAAAAAAAACCGGCCAGCACAAACCAATGCCAGCTCTGCTTCTGCCGCCGGCCCTGGCTCAATCCCTGGAACAGAGCCGCCACACACAACGCCTGCAACAGCGGTTGGCTGATGGCGCGGAATCCCAGGCGGCTGAAGAGCAGGTGCCAGAAGCTGATCGCCAGCAAGGCGGCGGCAATCACGGCCACGCGCCGGTCAGCCAGCAGGGCGCGCCCCAGCCAGTAGCTGGCGGCAATGGTCAGCAGGCCCAGGAAAGCGGACGTGAGGCGCAGGGCAAAGACCGATTCACCAATCAGGCGCATCAGCCCGCCTGCTGCATAAAAGAACAAGACCTCTTTTCCGGTATAACTGGTAATAAAGAGCGGGCGCTCCCCCCGCAAACCAATGTCTGCGGCCAGTGTGACATTGGCTGCCTCATCGTAATGCAAGCCGGGTGGCGCTGCTTCTAATTGCGGGAGCCGGAGGAGTGCGGCGAGCAAGAGGCAGGCCACCATCAGCCATAAGGCACGGGATTTTGTCATGGGCGAGATTCTAAGATGGAATGGCGCAAGGTGACAAATACTGTGTATTTGTGAATTTTTGCACTAGCGTAGGTTCCACGTAGGTTTGAAGTAGGGTCGCCGTACAGTAGCACTTCACACCCTACTATATACTAGGCATCGAAGGGTAAAAATCTCTTCTTCTTCTCCTCCTTTTAACGAGAGTCAGGGTTCGGCGTTCCTGACTCTCTAGAAATCCCAGCGGGCCGGCAGATTAATCGCCGGCCCGCTTTTTTTTATGCCCAGGCCCCAATTCGTAAAATTCGTGAAATTCGTGGCAAAATCTTCCGCCCTATTGCTCGGGCCGGTCTCCGACCGCGCCCGCCGCCTTCAGGCAGACAGGTGGCTCGGTCTATATTTGAGTCATATGACCTGCACCCCAGATATGGGTGTAGGTCATATGTCTCAAATGCTGATTAGGACCATATGTGGCATCTGCGATGGTCATATGTCCTAATCAGGAGACCGGCCACAGCAATAATGGGGAGACCGGCCACAAGCAATAATAGGGAGACCAACCACAGCAACTATAAACCAACAACCCAATTCGTAAAATTCGTGAAATTCGTGGCAAAATCTTCCCCGAATGAGCATAATACGCCCCCATGTCAGCTTCACCCAATGCAACTCACACTCCGGCCGGCCCTGGCCGCGCCCAGGTCTTGCGCGCCGCGGGCATCGTATCCGCCGCTTTTGTGGCCAGCCGCCTGCTGGGCCTGGTGCGCGACGCCGTCATCGGTTACTACTTCGGCGCCACCAGCCTGGAAGCAAACGCCTACCGCATAGCCGTGCGCGTCCCCGAAACGATCTTCTTTGTCATTGCCGGCGGCGCTTTAGGCTCAGCCTTCATCCCCACCTTCACCAGCTACTTTGCCCAGGACGACGAAGAAGGCGCCTGGCGTCTCTTCTCGGCCATCATCAACCTGGTGACCATCGTTTTGCTGCTCATCTGCGGCGTCGTCTTCATCTTTGCCGACCAATTCCTCGTCCTCTACCTGCCCGAGCTGGCCCAGGAAGAGCCACAGCTCCTGTCGCTGACGGCCGACCTTTTGCGCGTGATGCTCTTCTCTACCGTGATATTTGGCATCAGCGGCGTCTTTATGGCCGCGCTCAACGCCCGCCAGCATTTCCTGCTCCCGGCCATCGCGCCCATCGTCTATAACCTGGGCATCATCGCCGGCGCCGTCATCCTGGCGCCAGACGTCATGGGTCTGGCCTGGGGCGCTGTGGTCGGGGCCGCCGGTCACCTCCTGGTGCAAATTCCCGGCCTGAGGCAACAACGCGCACGCTACTTCCCCATCCTCAGCCTCAGCCACCGCGGTGTGCGTCAGGTGTTACGCCTCATGGGTCCGCGCATCCTGGGCCTCAGTTTCAGCCAGCTCAACAACCTCATCATCCCCTTCCTGGCCCAATTCCTGAGCCTTGCCTTCGCCATCGCCGCCCTCGACTACGCCTGGCGCATCATGCTCATGCCACAGAGTATCCTGGGTCAGGCGCTGGGCATCGCCGCCTTCCCCACCTTTGCCACGCTGGCGGCGACGATGGACCTGCCCCAGATGCGCCGTATCTTCGCCGACACCATGCGCCTCATCCTTTTCCTCGGCCTGCCGGCGACCATTCTTCTGGCGACCCTGGGCGAGCCAATCGTCACCGTGGCCTTCCAGCGCGGCGCCTTCAGCGCCTCCGACACAGCGATAACAGCCATCGCCCTCACCGCCTACGCGCCGGGCCTCATAGCCCTGGCCGGCCTGGAGGTCGTCTCCCGCGCCTTCTACGCCCTGGAGGACACGCGCACACCGGTCCTCGCCGGGGCGCTACAGCTCCTGGTCATGGCCCTGCTGGGTTTCGCGTTCAGCGGCTGGCTCTTCCCCCGCTTTGGCCTGGCCGCCCTGGGCGGTCTGGCGCTGGCCAGCAGCCTCTCCAACCTGCTGGAAACAGGCTTTCTGCTGTGGCTCCTCAGCCGCAAAATGGGCGGCGTTGGCGGCAGCCATATCTGGAACGGCCTCTGGCGCATGCTCCTCGCCAGCCTGGCAATGGCCCTGGTGACGTGGCTGGTACAAAGAGGGAGCAGCAGCTTTGGCCCGTTCTGGCAACTGGCCGCAGGCACAGCCGCCGGCGGCCTCGTTTATTTGGGGGCAAGTTGGGTGCTGCGGGTGAGTGAGCTGAATGAGCTTTATATGCAAATCCGCCGACGTCTGTAGAATACAATTCTACAGCTAACGGCGGAAACATGTTGAAAACATGTTAGGGGTGCAAGCCAACGTGAGTGATAGGTAGCCAGGGCACCAACATGTTTCAACATGCCACACGAGTCGCCAACCCCGTCATGCTGAAGGGACTGAAGCATCTCCGCGGAACCACCAGTACGCATAACCGCCTCGCTCACCAACGACCACGCCGGGACCCTTCACTCCGAAGACTCCGTTCAGGGTGACGGAATGATGGGCTGCTACAGAATTCTCCATTCCGTCATGCTGAAGGGACTGAAGCATCTCGGCGGAACAGTCGGTGAGAGATACGGTTGCACTCACCAACGACCGCGCCGGGACCCTTCACTCCGAAGACTCCGTTCAGGGTGACGGGATGATGGGCTGCTACAGAATTCTCCATTCCGTCATGCTGAAGGAACCGAAGCATCTCCGCGGAACCGCCGGTGAGTAGTACCGCCTCGCTCACCAACGACCACGCCGAGACCCTTCACTCCGAAGACTCCGTTCAGGGTGACGGGATGAGAATCAGGGTGACAGCATGCGACGCACCACTCAACAAGCATAAGCAAATCCGTTC